>NZ_PYLV01000039.1:0-19857 GCF_003025475.1 Photobacterium sp. NCIMB 13483 | reverse complement strand
AAAGAGAAAGAAATTAATGAAAAAAAATTTTTTACAAAAAATATATTTATATTACATAAAGTTAAGAAAACCATCCTATCTGTTTACTTAATTTTCCCCTAACTTCACAGTTAAAACATAACACATTGATTTAAAATGTTTATTTTAAAAAAAACGACAAATCACTCGAGTAACTTCACAAAAATGAAATTTATACAAAAAATAAAAATCAACACTAGTAAATTGCAACTATATACAACATAAAATAAACATGAACATTAAATAGGCAAATTATTGCTCCTATTTTTAATGTGTTACGATAATTATCTTCATAACTTAGGAACAGTAATTAAATGAATGATGTCATCACATTAGGCAGTAAAACATCAACGGGTGGAGCGGTAATATCAGGTAACTCAAGTGTAATGATAAATGGGCAGCCAGTTGCGCTCATTGGTGATACAGCAACTTGTCTGTGTGGTCGGAAAAATTGCAAAGGCCAGGGACCAATCGTGGCTCAATCACCTCGAGCAGCCAATGTTAATGGCGTTAATTTTGCTCGCATCGGTGATCTTGTCAATACAGGGTGCGGTAGTTGTTTTCTTACTCCAAGCTCACATGCTGTTAGTCTTAGTACCAACACAGCTAAACCAGCAAATATGGGAAACAGCATCAAAATAGGAAACAACGTGCACATTAATGGCTAAATTAGATATTGCTCTCATCTATCACTATCAATGGCTTCGAACAGTGCTGATAGTGACTTTTTTATACTTTCAAATATTTGGTTCATTTAAATGAGCAATAACTTGCCTAACGAGCAAGTTATTGCCCACCTCAAGCAACTTCTTGCCCAGAAAAACTCAAAACACTGCAAAATTTAAATTAAAACAATATAAAACAATCAGTTAAAAAATAAAAACAACATGGCACACTTAATGCTTATACATCAGATATTCAATTTGTTTTTTAGCATATAAGGACATTACAATGCCAACTCCATGTTATATCTCTATCCAAGGTCGTACTCAGGGCAACATCACTGCGGGTGCATTCACTGCAAATTCTGTCGGCAACATTTATGTTGAAGGCCACGAAGACCAAATGTTAGTGCAAGAGTTTAAGCATGTCGTGACCGTGCCAACTGATCCACAATCAGGTCAACCTGCTGGTCAGCGTGTCCATAAACCTTTCAAATTTACCGTGGCATTAAACAAAGCTGTGCCGTTGATGTACAACGCATTGGCATCAGGTGAAATGCTGCCAACGGTTGAACTTAAGTGGTACCGCACCTCTGTTGAAGGTAAGCAAGAGCATTACTTCACAACTACGTTAACCGATGCAACGATTGTGAATATCGACAATCAAATGCCACATTGCCAAGATTCAACTAAAGCTGATTTCACTCAACTTATTGAAATCTCAATGGCTTACCGCAAAATTAATTGGGATCACACTGTCTCTGGCACATCGGGTGCTGATGACTGGCGCGCACCGTTAGAAGCGTAAGTATCACATAACTATTGCCCGCACTGTCATCCAGTGCGGGCTTTTAGCGTTTATGTCTTTGCTAAGGCATTTTTTGATCGCTTTAGCACAGGCTTAATTGAGGCAATATCATGGCACAACAAACAGGATTACAATTTACCTTTACCGTTGAAGGGCTTGACGCGTCAACATTTGCTGTGACTGAATTTAAAGGTAACGATACGTTGTCTTTGCCTTTTTCTTTTACGATCGATTTAGCCAGCCGAAACTCAAGTTTAACACCGCTTGAAACCATTGATCACAATGCAAAATTAACGGTTTGGCAGCACGGTGAATTACAGCAGCAATGGCATGGTATTGTGCGCCAATTTTCTCAAGGCGATACCGGCCACAGCCATACAATCTATCAAGTTGAATTTGTGCCACCTTTGGCGCGGTTAGCCTTGCGTCAAAATAGCCGTATTTTTCAAACACAAACAGTGCCAGAAATTATCTCTATCTTGCTGCAAGAAATGGGCATTAATGACTATGGTTTTGCGATCAGCCGCCAATTAGTACAGCGTGAATATTGCGTACAATACCGTGAAAGTGATTTAGCCTTTATTGATAGAATTGCCGCAGAAGAAGGGATTTTTTATTACTTCAATCACGACAATAACAAAAACACCCTCATTTTTAGTGACGATACCCAAACAGTAACCCGTTTAGCTGAGCCCCTAGCTTACAATAGCCGCAGTGGTGGTCGCAGTAGCGTACCGTTTATTCGAACTTTTGCGCGTAATACCCAAATTTGCTCATCATCCGTTCAGCTAAAAGATTACAGTTTTAAAAAGCCGGCTTATAGTTTTTTACAAACTTCAGTAGCGAAAGAAGCAGATTACCAACAAACCACCTATGAGCATTTTGATTACCCGGGTCGTTATAAAGACGATGCCAGTGGTAAACCTTTTGTGCAGTTTCGAATTGAATCGCTTCGACGCGATGCTCAGACCGCGAATGCCAAAAGTAATGTACCCACTATTCTTCCCGGCGTGAAATTTACGCTACAAGAGCATGATGATGACACCTGTAATCGTGACTGGTTGATCATTGCCGTCACCCATGTTGGTACTCAACCCCAAGCATTAGAAGAAGCCGGCGGCGAAGGCGCAACAACCTATAATAATGAGTTTGTTGTTATTCCCGCTCATCGTCCTTGGCGTCCGCCGTTTAATGCCAAACCCACCGTTGATGGCCCACAAATCGCGCTGGTTGTTGGGCCTGAAGGTGAAGAAATTTATTGTGATGAATTTGGGCGAGTCAAACTTCAATTTCCTTGGGATCGTTACAGTAACAGTGATGATAACGCCAGCTGTTGGGTACGCGTTTCACAAGGTTGGGCCGGTAGCCAATATGGTATGGTTGCCCTGCCTCGTGTAGGTCATGAAGTGATTGTCAGTTTTTTAGAAGGCGATCCTGATCAACCGATCATCACCGGCCGTACTTATCACGCCACTAATCAGCCTCCTTATGAGTTACCTGCCCATAAGACCCGCACTGTTTTACGCACTGAAACCCATCAAGGTGATGGCTATAACGAACTGCGTTTTGAAGACCAAGCAGGCAAAGAAGAGATCTACGTTCGAGCGCAAAAAGATGTCAATGTCTTAGTTGAAAATGACCGTATCGACAACATTAAACATGATTTACACCTTGATGTAGAAAATGAACGCTTTAGCCATATCAAAGTGAATGATCATGTAACGGTTGATGGTGAAAGTCGCCACCATGTTAAAGGTGACTCTACCCTCACCGTTGATGGCAACCTACACATGAAACAAGGTAAAGCCTTGTTACTCGATGCGGGTAATGAAGTGCACTTAAAAGCAGGCAGTAAAATTGTTATTGAAGCTGGTGCGGAGTTAACCCTTAAAGCTGGCGGTAGCTTTATCAAAATTGATGCATCTGGTGTGTCAATATCAGGAGCTGCAATTAACCTCAATTCAGGCGGTAGTGCAGGTAGTGGTTCAGGCTATGCGGGTATTTCGCCATTATTACCCGGAGCGGTTGAAGCGGCGGCTCAATTAGAGAAAGTATCTCCTCTCTTTTCGGCTGCTCTTTTAACAGCAAGCCGAGCAAATGTTCCGCTTTTGCCTCTGTGCGGTTTGCAGACTGACGGTCAATGCCAACGTGGGGAGCAATGTTTATGCAAGAAATAACAACCCAGAAATTAACCCAAGACATGATCCCAATACTTATTGATAGCGGATTTACGCTTTATCTCGTTATTGAGAGTATGGATGTAACCAATATAAGTGAACTCATCAAAAATGATGAAAAAGAAGCCCTATTTATCAACACGCGCTTCTCATCTGTAATGGATGCAAGCCCATATGTAGTTTGTCTTAATGACATCAACATTGATCTTCTAAATCATATACTCAAAGAACTCTCTGGAATAATCATTGTATCAACACTGCCACTTAACGAGGTAAGACACCTGTTATCACATTATTTAGAAGTGAACAGTGAAGAACTTGGCGCGACATATTTGAGATTCTATTCACCTAGTGTGTGCGTTTCATTATTAAAGCAGCAACCAGAAATATTCTATGGCTTTAGTGTTATTTTACCTCTAATGACACGGAATAATTGGGGTTATAGTGACTTTCAACAATATGATTTAAAAAAGAAAACAATAACCATTACTGATCATACAACACAAATCATGATGCTAAATCGTTGGGGGGCATGGTTAAGTTTACTCCCCACCTGGCAACAAAAAACAACAGAAGATATTTCAAAAGGCTCAGAAACTATAGAAACATTAGTCAGTAACCGATTGAGAGATCAAATGTTATTGGAGAAATGGCGCACATTACTCGCAGACAATATTCGAATTATTGGTACCGCAGAGTTTCAAGAATTACTACGCCAGCCTCTAGATGAGGATATTCGCTATGACACAGTAATTCAATTAATTGCCGCACTCCAGTTCTCATAGTGTCATAAAAAATATTTTCATGGGGATGTTAATACTGATGATGTAAATAGCGATCAATAAAATAATCGATGACAAAGCACTCAATTCTATTGATAAAAATCAGAACATAACACCAGAACCCTATCATCAATTAAATTAAGAAACGAAGAAATGAATAATTCAGACTCAACCTCTTCAACAGAGGATAGAAAAGTCACTCAGTTACCACCAAGTGATAAACAGCCGATTGGTGCTGATCAAATTTTATTTCCTAACAATATGAGAACGTGCTCGAAAGACACAAGTAACAAAGAGTACGAGGATATTGCTTACTTTATTGAAGGAAAGGCGTTTTATCTATTAGACGAATCAGCTTGTAATTATTTTAAACAAGCAGAAAAAAAACTTCAGGGTGCCAAAAATCCAGAAGAACTAATGAAAACCTTAGCTCAATCTAATATTCTTGGTGGTCTTCTCAGTGCTGATATCACGTCATTCATCGCTGACGTCGACAAGGCAGATTACCAAGAACTTGAAGAATGGCTTAATAATCCATTACCTCACCTCAATGAAAGTACTAACGCGTATGGTGCTGCTGAATGGGTAAAAGTACAAAAGAAAAAACGACAAGTCATTCTAGATAAAGCACAAGCAAAAGCGAAATCAGAAGGATATATCTTTGAAGATGGGTCACTTTATAGCTACCGAGAACCAAAAATAAAAAAAGCAATTAAACGTTACCTCGCCGCTAGAGAATCATTTCTGGAAGAATCCAATATCACTCCTCAGGCGCAACTTGAGATATTAAAAACACGCTTACAATCTCTCAACAAACTAAACATTGTTGGTGGTTACCATGTAAAAGAAGCAGCAGAATACGCTCAAAAATATTTATTAAAACAAATAGACAACACAGAAAAACAACTTGACGCGTTAACGACAAGCATAGAAGAACTTGCGATATTGGGTATAGCAACACCTGAACTAGCCTTAGCTGGACAAGAGGAGTTACAAGCAGGACAAGAACATTACGCTCAATATTTTGATTACTTAAAAAAAACCAAAGAATTTGAGGAGTCTCTTCACAAGCGACTAAAAACATTGTTAAAAGCAACAAACAGCTATGCAATACCACCTAATAGCCTTTTTAATAGAGAATATGAGGTGTTAAAGCAACAACAAAAAGAAGCTATAAACATTCACCTTTCAGCCATAAAGAATATTTTCAATATGTCTAGCTCACTTTTTTTACTGTGGGATGCGGAAGATTATCGTCAAAAACCAATAAAATATGTTGTGAAAGGTAATTTTCCTTTACGGGAATATATTCTTGGCAGCAAAAAAGAACAAACTGGCGAAGGAGAATTTGATCAATTACGCTACATTAGTCTCAATAACATACCTCAGCCAAATAATCGCGCCAATAAAGATATATCACCAGAAGAAAACTCTGGTGACACAATTGAGCGAATGTTAGATTGTAATGTTACAAAGTTAGCTATTGAAGATGAGTGGTTTGATAAAAAAGGTTTATTCAATGTAAATGCGTTTTGTGACGCGCTAAAACATAAAAATATTCTAGTAAAAAGCCTCGCCGAAAAGGAATCATCAAAAACATGGGGCGAAGCCGTTACTAAAGTTCTTTTTTCAGAAAAGTTAAAACAGCGTTTATCTCCTTTTGATGATAGTAAGCAAGCTCAATTTTTTAGAATGACGATGCTATCACTAGACACCGGGGTAGGAAATCCACTGGAGATTTCAGCGACGAGAAGTAATGGAAACAACATAGCCATTGAAGCTTTACCTATGGAAGTCCAATCTGAATTAATACTCGCTAAAGGTGAAGTTAATATAACCAAACTGTTAACAGGCAAACCTTTTATTAAAGTACCTAATAAAACTATTTCCGATACAGATCGGAACCAAAAAATAAAGCTTAAGTATTCCGATAAAGGCCAAGAAAAGATTATTAACTTTCAGTTTGGTGCATATCAGGCTCTTATGTACTGTAAAGCGTGGGGCTTTGCTGGAGCAAGTATCGCATTAGGTAGTAAAATTGAATTTGGCGAAGATGGCTTTATAATCCCAGATTTATTTCAAGTCAATGATGGGCAACTAACACACGACCTAGAATTAGGATTGAAGGCTGGTCTAGAACTAGGAGGCTTTCTTTTATGGTGTCCCCCATCAGGTTATCCCGATTTTTTAGTTGATAAAACAAAACGCGCACATCAATTAATCAAAGGCGCTTTAAAACTCGAAAGTAGTATAACCGCCGAAGTACCGATTCGCTTTCGTTTTGCCAATAAGAAATTATCGATTGGTATTAGTATTGGCCCCCCCTCTACCAAACTGTCTTTTGAGGGAGAAATCAATCCAAGCATGGTCGGAGCATGTGTTTGGCAGTTTCAGCGATTATTAAGACAAGCACACTATCATCGCATTGATATTGTTGAAAATGATGAAACGTTTAAACAACTATCTCTGTTGAGTAAAGGGATTCTTTACAGTCAATTAAACATTGGTTTATTTTTAGCAAAACAAAAAGATACCTTCGACAAAATTTTAGACATTTTCGAACAAAGTCCTGCTGGGTTAGTCGCCTACACCTTAATTAACGGTGATGATAATATATTAGCAGAATGGACACGATTCTTAGTCCCCGAAGCCTTAGGGCCGCTATTGTCTACATTAGTATCTTCACCAAGCAGATTTAATGTTAAAGATGATATATTGGGTGATATCGAAATTGAAAAAGATGAAGCATTACTGATGCAACAATTGGCACTGTGTAAAGTGATTCATTGGCTTGGTAATGACCATATCATGAGCACAGAGCAAAAAGCCGCAACCAGACAAATGCAAAAAGCGCTTGAGAGAATGAACCCTGATAGCACAGTGTCGAAATTAGATGATGTGAAAAAGAATGATTTCCTTGTCAACAGACGCACTATTATAAAATTCATGGAAAAGCACTTTGATGTAGACATGGAAAAGACCTATAACATTAAAAACTCAACAAATCTCTACAACTATTTAGGTAATAGTAAGTTTTATACAGAATTTGACGCATTAACAATCAAATTATTCGACACCTATTACAAAAACAAAGATAAGTACGCAAATGCCGCCTTTGATGAAGGGTTAGACCTTTTCAACAATACCCATAATTAAATTTCAATTATTACTATTGAGCATTTGAGCATTTGAGCATTTGAGCATTTGAGCATTTGAGCATTTGAGCATTTGAGCATTTGAGCATTTGAGCATTTGAGCATTTGAGCATTTTTAGACTAACAAAATCATGGTTACAACACATATGAACTTAAGGATTAATGAATAATGCAAAAGATAAAAATAGGCTATCGATGGTTATTATGTCTGTGCTTATTGTTTGTTTCACAAACACAGGCTCAAACATTCCCAGCACCAAACACTATGTCTGTTGAAGATGCCTATCAATTAGGGGATTTACTTGTAGACCAATATAAAATAAAACAAGGGCAACCTTATTTGAAATACGCGGCAGACAAGGGTAATGCAAAAGCAGCCTTAGCTTATTCCAGAAGTTTTAAAACAAACATTATGGTTCAAAGCCCTAAACAACATGAATATGCAGTTAAGGCAGCTAAACTTGGAAGTGATGATGCTAAATTTGCTCTTTCATTTCCCAGTAATGTGTTCGGCGATCAAGCGTTGTACAGAGAGGAGCAGATAAATACATTAAAAACAAGAGCAGAGAAAGGTGATGCAAAAGCCATGTATAGATTATCACTTCTGTATTCTGGCTCAGAAGACATGGAATGGAAGGAGAAAGCGGCTGAGCATGGTGATGCAAATGCACAATATGAACTAGGTAGACGTTATGAAGTCGGTAAAGGCTGGTTTTTCATACCAGGCAACCGAGAAAAAGAAGTAAAACGTTTATACAAAGCCTCTGCTGAACAGGGTAACTTTAGGGGAATGGTAGGTTATGCATCAATTCTTTTTAAAGAAGGAAAGAGAAAAGAAGCGTTAGATATTTGGATAAAAATGGCGAATACTGGAGATGCTACTTCTATAAGATTTCTTGCTTCACGATACCTAAATTCATTACCACAAATCACTTACCCAAAAAAAGACGAAGTGCTTGGTGCTGCTTATTCGAAAATATATTTAGACTCGATGGGCACAGATAAAGAGCATGACCTTTATGATATTTATAAAGAAGAATACCTTGAAACTATGAGTCGTTTATCAGAAGCCCAGAAAGAACAAGTCAACGACTTTGCTGAAGAGTTCTTAAAGAAACATACAGTGAGAACGCTTTACTAAGCCTTTTCTACCCTATCATTAACAGCCTTGAACGCTTCCTCTAATGGGAGCGTTTTGCGCTGATGAGCACCAAACACATAAAACCTAAACAACTGATTTATAAATAATTCGCCTATGTATTTAAGCTTTCAAGCAAATTATTGCCCAGCAATTTTTCAATGTAGCTTTGTATGCGGTAATTAATGAATAATGCAAAAGATAAAAATAGGTTATCGGTGGCTGTTATGTACCACACAGGCACAAATAACTATATTGGTTAACCTCTAAAACTGTGGCCAGTATTTGTTGACCACTACACTACCCTCATGTAGTGGTACATTAAATTTGCTGCAACGCGCAACGAAAGCCATTTGACGGGTAATATTTATCTCGAACTATATCCTCTCCTAATCGATATGTCGTTAGTTCTCCTCCTCTCATGACTTTTTTAACCCCTGCCGATGGACCTTGAGGATCGAATTCAGGGGAGTGTTGATAATAATCTTCGCTATACCAGTCATTAACCCACTCTTTTACATTTCCAGCCATATCATACAAACCTAATGGATTTGGCGGATACAATTTAATTTGATTTAAATCTATAGAGCTACCAATATTCCATTCATCTTTTGTGTAGTCTACATACCTACTACCATCAACCAAATGCTGGTCACCTTTACGTTGGATGTAACCGTTATTAGTTCCATAGTAAATATGCTTTCCACGATTTCTAGCTGCATATTCCCATTGTGCTTCTGTGGGTAAGTCAATCGGATAATCTGTTAACTCACCCAACCATAAACAATAATCCTTTGCCTCTTGCCATGCTTTAGTCGGTGCCGCTAAATCTTTAAACTTATCGTCAGGAAGATCATATTTTTCTCTCATTTCAGATTTTACAACGGCGCGATGATGGACTCGTTGAAATGCATCAAAACCGTGATAAGTCGTTTCATGATTTGCTAATGAATAGTTACTTAAGGTCACTTTATGTATAAAGTTAGAGCCAGTTTTAAAATTGGAAATAGTCGTATTACACTTAGCATCTGGCGACCAATCCATTCTATCCGTAGAAATGGGACTACAAGGTGCTTTAAATGCCCCCATCATGAAAGTTCCACCTTTGATAAACACCATGCTTTCTAGTGATTCAACAGCAACAGCCACGATTTGATGTTGAAGTTTGGTATCTGCATCAGGGTAAAGCTTTTTTACTTTCGCTTCTATTTGATTGATTTTTTCAGCTGGTACCGTTTTACTGGTTACTGAAGCCGTTGTCTCTCCATTACATGCTGTTAATACACATGTGCTTATTAATATACTCAGATATTTTCTATACATCACTTAACCCAACCTTCCTTATTCTTATCCATTCATTAAACAACGCTCATAGTTTTTAAATATTTTTACTTAGACTTTCTAATTGTGAAAATTTTAATGCTAAGCCTTTTATTTCACTATTAAGTTGTTGAAGCTCTTTTTGTACTTCTGGCTGATTTTTATTAATTAGTTGTTGCTCAATATAATCAATTCTTCCATAAACAGGTGATAAACCAATCGCGTAATCGTTGAGATCTTCTGATAATGAGGCCATTTTATTGTTTCGGCTTTGGCTCATTGTTTGTTGTAAGTTTGCAATATTGGTTCTGGTAAGCTTAAAACGTCGATATTGTGTCTCAAACCGCTTTTGAATATCGGCAATATGCGTTTGATTTGGTTCTATTTGTATATCAGTCACAGGGTGTAAAGATAAAGGAATACTCAGTGATTTATTCACACTAGACACAGGGAACGAATCTTGATCATCCACCATAGGCGTTGTGGGCTCTAAATACCCTTTAATCACAAAAACCGATAATCCTACTAGTAAACCTAAGCAAAATATCCAATATGGACATATGCGGTGTTTATTCTTATGCGATGGTAATTCAGGCGGAATATCATCCACCTTATCCATCTGCTTTTCTTCAACTAACGCTATTGGCTTTATATTCCCTTCAAGATAATCGACATGTTCAAAAATCACATAGCTAATGGCTTCTAAATCAGGAACATGTTGAGGATGGACATCAAGAAACAGTTCATAAATTTCTTTACAACAACGCTCACAACGATAAAGATCTTTTAATTGTGACTGCTTAGGTTCTAATCGACGTAAGTCATCACCTAATCTGGCAATCAACCAACGATAGAGATCTGCACATTTTATGAGATTGGCATCGTTATTATTATAAAGGTGCATCAGCGCAGCAAGTTGAAGTTCAAGCCCATTGGCAAGCCCACCTATCCCACTCTCTTTTACTAATGCTGTCGTATAATAAAGTGTCGTCAGAAAGTTTAATCCGTCAGTGCGAGCAAGATCCTCACACAACATCTTAATTTTATCCCAATCGATTTTTCCATAGGATGGATTATTAAGGCGATTAATCTCATCTCTAATCAATTGATATCTTGTTGAATTTCTAAGTGTGCTTTCGTCATCCACAAACGTAAATTGTCGACCTTGATAAAATCCCATCGTACTCAATGGTTACTACTCCCCGTAAAAATAGATCAAACGCTGTGACAAAGCACATATGTTATTTCGTACTACCTACAACGAGCTATATTATGCAATTATCAAGCCAATAGTAGAAATAACAAACCATTGAAATTAAAGAAATATTTTTCTTCACATCCATTTCAGGCAATAACTTGCTCAATATGAGCAACATCTTGCCCGTTGAGCAATAAATGGCCCAGCATAAGCAACAACTCGCCCACAACCATTTCCACCTAAAATAAACACCTTTAAAAACAATAAGTTATATTAAATAAAATCTTGGCATGCATCCTGCTTTAAGTACAAATATATTCTAACTTATTAATATAAAGGACATTACAATGCCAACTCCTTGTTATATCTCTATCCAAGGTCGTACTCAGGGCAACATCACCGCAGGTTCATTTACCGCTGATTCAGTCGGTAACATTTACGTTGAAGGCCACGAAGACCAAATGTTAGTGCAAGAGTTTAAGCATGTCGTGACCGTGCCAACTGATCCACAATCAGGTCAACCTGCTGGCCAACGTGTTCATAAACCTTTTAAATTTACTGTGGCATTAAACAAATCTGTACCACTGATGTATAACGCATTGGCTTCTGGTGAAATGCTGCCAACGGTTGAACTTAAGTGGTACCGCACTTCTGTTGAAGGTAAACAAGAGCATTACTTCACAACCACGTTAACTGATGCAACGATTGTGAATATCGACAATCAAATGCCACATTGCCAAGATTCAACTAAAGCTGATTTCACTCAGCTGATCGAAATCTCAATGGCTTACCGCAAAATTAATTGGGATCACACGGTTTCTGGCACATCGGGTGCTGATGACTGGCGCGCCCCGCTAGAAGCGTAAGAATCAAATAATTATTGCCCGCACAGTTATCCAGCGCGGGCTTTTATATCTTTGTTAAAACATTATTTACTGTTATTACAGAGGATCCGCTAGAAATTAGCCCTATATATCCTGACCTCATTAGCATGTATTTACTGTAAGTAACCGTATTATTAATATGAATATCATTGAATTTAAGCTTGGCAATATTACTTATCACTTTACCGTTTCAAAACAGCAAGAAGCATTGTTATCATTAACAGATGAAGTCACTATCGATCTAGCGACATGGCAAGGATTTTCTGAAGCATTAGATGCCTCTATTTTAAAAGCTATTCCTAAAGCGCTAACACCTCCATCAACACAAGAAATTAAGCATGCCCAAACTATTGCACACGAACTAAATCTCTCTCTACCAGAGAATTACACTAAACAAGTTATCGTATGCCGACAATTTATTCAGCAGCACCTTATTGCTCATCAACGGTTATTATCAATGTTTAATAACGTAAAAGGTAAATTACTAAAATAGCAATTTAATAACTAATACGATTAATGCAACTAATAGATACGGCGATTATTATAATAAAAAATAGATCAACAAAGGTTAATATATTGATTTGCAAATAAAACTAATGGCGTATCGTTCGTGTTTGTAGTATTGAATACAGCCTAGAACGTTATACTTGAGGTATAAATCTCAAGTACTTTTATAATAATTAGAATTTCATAAGAATTGGAACTCAATAATAAAAATAACTTTCTTATTAAGTCCCAATAAAGAATTAGATAATCTTAACACCTTCCGTTTCAAGCACACTGTTAGCACCTGCACGATCGATGATCTTAACGAGAACAGATTGAATAGTTTCATCTTCTCGAACGTCATTTTCACTCACAAACTTTTGTTCTTGAGGCTCAGCGCCTTCTGCAAGCGTAAAGGTAACAACCACTTCCGTTGCAATATTCGATGTTTTACCAAAGTAGGCAAAAGAAAGCTGAGGGTAACCTTTAAAGCCTTTTTTAACTTGTTTTGCGATACGTTTTTTAGCTTTATCTACATTCATCATTAACCCTTGCTTATTATCGAATAAAATCAAAATGGTACCAAAACATAATACGTTGATTATAGCGACGATAATACTTAAATTATGCATTAAGCAGCGTAAAACCACTCTGGAGGAGATCGTTTGGTCCATTTAGCAAAGGCTGCCTTGTCACCACGATAAAAATTACGATAAGCCTCAATCGCATTCGCTTCTACTTTATAATCATTTGGCATGGCCTGAGCAAATGGCGTTAATCCTATAGCATCATACGAATGACGCTCAATCTCTACCAACACCGCAATTGATTTATGATCAGTTGTTTTATTGTACCTAAATTTATATTCTTTATTTAATGCTAACGTTAATGCTTTTAACCAGAGAAAATTATCATAAGATTGCTCAACCCAAAGCACGCAGGGATGATTCATATGGGTTGATTTATACGGTGTCGTAAATCCTTTTTTATTAAGCGCCGTACATAAAAGCTGCACGCTTTCTAAAATCATTTTAACCACATGCTGATCACAATGATATTGAGCACATTTTTCAATATCATGATCTAAAATAAAAATATTCATCACATCATCCCTTATTGAACATACTAATAGCTTAGCTCAATATAAAATGCTGCTCGTGGATTTTATATCTCTATTTCAGTGTACTGACGTTGATAATGCGCTAACAGTTGTTGTATTCCCGTTATCGGAATCTCTAATGTTGCAGTATTTGTAAAGGGATGACACTGTATGGATGAGTAATTAAATATACTTTTATCAATAATTAATTCAACCGCTGCTTGTGTATCTTTAACAATATCCAAAATAGAAACAGAGCCCGCACTGGTGCCTAAGTATTTCTCTAAGCGATTACCGGATGCGAAACTTAAACCTGAAACGTTTAACATTTGGCTTAATCTTTTAAAATCAACGGTTTTATCGTCCATCATAATAATTAAGAAATGACGATTACCTTTCTTATTTTTAATAAACAGATTTTTGGTTGCTGCACCATCAATATCTAAAGCTAATAAGTGCGCTTGCTCACAATTAAACACCGCAGGATGCTGAAACTTTTTATAATCAATGCCTAGCTCATCAAGTATCTTATATATATTCATGCTTAACTCCATTTTAGCGAATATTTAAATACTTTATTACTATTTCATTTATTACCCTCTAAGTAAATATGAATAATAACAAGTATCGAACTAATCGCGATAAATCAGCCGCAATGTATTTTTAATAACCAGGAAATTTTAAATAATAAGGGGATGTAAAATAAGGAAGGAGTACAGTAGTTTTTTATTGATCAAATAGGGCCTAATCATTATTAGACCCTAAGATCATCATATCTATTGCTACCTACACGGTAAACAATGATAGTAATGCAGTTAACGGTCAACCATTAACTCAGTGCTGCATCTTACTTATAAAAAGCTTCAACAGTGCCTTTTAGCGTAATAAGCATTGGGTTACCGCGACGATCTAATGCTTTAGGTGACGGTACTTTTACCCAACCTTCACTGATGCAGTATTCTTCAACATCAAAACGCTCTTTACCGTTAAGTAGAATGCCAATTTCGAATTCAAAAGCAGCTTCTAGGAAGTGTGGGCTACGAGGATTACCAGAAAGGTGATCAGGTAAAGTTGGTCGTGATGTAGTATCGGTCATGATGGTGCCTGTTGAAAATAAAAAGTGCGCTATTGTAGACAATCTCGGACTAACGCTCAAGAGCTGTATTAATAGAACTAAAAACTAAGCATTAAATGACTGCAATGCAATCATAGCCGCATCTGCTTTCGTCGCCTGAACAAAAATATGATCATGGTAATAAGCAGCAACTACATTCGCGCTAATATTATGCTCGGCTAACTTCGCCGACACCGCAGCAGTTAGCCCTACCGCCTCTAAACTTGAATGAACCGTTAATGTAATTTGACGAAAAGAGCCACTAAACGCTAATTGTGCCTTCTCAGCTACCTTTTTTTCAAGGATCAGCGTTAGCCCTTCCGCTTCTATAAACGTAGCTTTTGGCTGTAAATCAACATACTCTTTTAGCTCACCTGTAACCGTACAGAAAACAAACTCTGACTCGATTAGAATAGGTTTCATTGAGGCTAACAATTCACTTAACTCTGTAATACCTGACATAACTTATCTCTCTCCATGATAATTAAATATCAATAAATGTTTAACCCATATTTGATTAAACATTTATCGCATTAAGCTCATATCTTTATACAGAGATTGACTGAGTTTCAAGTGTTTTTGTTACTCGACAAGGATTCCCAACCGCTACACTATTAATTGGAATATTACGGGTTACCACGCTACCCGCCCCTATCACGCAATTATCACCAATGGTTACCCCTGGTAATATCGACACATTGCCACCAATCCAGACATTATTACCAATGCTGACATTCGCGCCATATTCTTGATGTTGACGTTCAATAGGATCTAAAGGATGCGTAGCCGTTGAAATCATCACATGGGGACCAATCAGCACATTATTGCCAATCGTGACTTTGCAGACATCAAGAATGGTTAAATTATGGTTTGAATAAAAATTACTGCCGACTTCAATGTTATAGCCATAATCACAGAAGAAATTTGGCTCAATGTGAGCTCTGTCTTTAATGATCAATAATGCTTTTAATATCGCCATTTGATCTTCAAGCTGCGTAGGATCAGCGATATTAAAGCGATGACAAACAGATTTAGCATGCATTCGATCAACAAAGAGTTGTTCATCACCCGCGTTATAAGCAAGGCCGGCTAACATTTTGTCTTTTTCGTTCATGGTGACTTTCCAGAGTAAAATAAAGCCACCATTAAAGTGTATTTCTCAATTTTAGTATGTGTGCTATTACTCAATTATGAAAAATCACTCAAGTTAAGTGCCATTATTTCAATCACATAATGACACTTATTATTTATAATGATTACTCAGGTAATACCCAATCCGGACGAGGAAAATGACAGGTATAGCCATTGGGTTGATGCAACAAATAATCTTGATGTTCAGACTCGGCATGCCAAAAATCACCGGCAGGCACAATTTCCGTCACGATTGGTGCAGGCCATACACCAGAAGCATCCATCCGTTTAATCAAATCTTCAGCAATGATTTTTTGCTCATTAGAAGTATAAAAAATAGCTGAGCGATAAGATGTACCAAGATCATTACCTTGACGATTTACGGTCGATGGATCGTGTATTTGAAAGAAATAAGCGAGGATTTTAGTAAAATTAGTCTGTGTGGTATCAAAGATAATCTCAATCGCTTCAGCATGAGTTCCATGATTGCGATAGGTAGCATTATCAACATCACCACCCGTATAACCGACCTGCGTTGCGATCACGCCCTGTTGACGACGAATAAGATCTTGCATACCCCAAAAACACCCACCAGCCAGTATTGCTTTTTCAATACTCATATCACCACTCCTATTGCCACATTGCGTGAACTTATGACTTTTCATACAACCATAAGTTGATATTTATCGCAATTAGAACTTGAAAATACCACTCACAAATTAGTGATGGTTGTGTGAGCGAATATCATTAATGAGTTAGCTAGACGGCTAACTCATTGTTGGAAAAAGTAAGCTAGATTAATTACGTTTTTTAGTCCAAGCAAACTGTTCAAACATAGGGCCTACTGGTGTTTTAGCTACATGATTTGTGTAGTTACTGATCACTTTTTGCGATAGACCTAGGATAATTTCAAGTACTTGCTGCTGGCCGTAACCTGCTGCAAAAAATGCATCCATTTGCTCGTTAGACACGTTACCACGTTCACGAACCATCGCTAATGTGAAATCATGCAATGCTTGTAGTTTTTCTGTTGGCATTGCCTCTTCATTACGCAGTGCTTCGGTTAATGCAGGATCAACTTTCATCGAGTGCGCAATAGCAGTATGTGCTGGTACACAGAAAGTACACTCATGCTCTACGTTAATAGTTTGCCACACAACCGTTAGCTCTTCTGCATCAAATGAGCAATTCATAAATATCTGGTGAAGCTGTTGGTACGCTTTCAGTGTTTCTGGCGACTCTGCCATTACCGCAAATAAGCCAGGTACTGCGCCCATTTGTTTCACAGCACCTTCTAACATTGGTTTACTTTTTTCTGGCGCGGTTTCTACTGTGTGAAAAATAAATTTGCTCATCTTCAATACTCCAATCGTTGTTCAAAATAAAGGGAAATATTATGTGATACTCCACCAAAAGAAGCCGTGTTCCCTACCTACGAATTGAACTATAACGGACACTGAACGATCGTTCAAGCAATAAATTGAACGACCGTTCAAAACGCTAACCACTTCATCTTTATCATACTGATTATAAATGATTTATTTTTCTAATTTTGTATTGCTCTTTAATCAACAGGCATAATACTAAGCAAATTAATCTTTACCTAGTCACCCACTACCACTACAATTGAACGAGTGTTCATATATAAATTTACAAGATCATATTATGGCAAAGACAGCAAAATTTGACCGCCAAGAAGTAATAAAAAAAGCCACCAATTTATATTGGAAAAAAGGCTTTCACGCGACATCAATGCGTAATCTGCAAGACGAAATTGATATGCGACCGGGAAGTATTTATTCAGCTTTCAATAATAAAGAGGGATTATTCAAGGAAGTACTGCGTAACTATACCAATATGGGGCTTACGCAGATTGAAGCATTAAGAAATGTGCTCGACACGCCTATCGAAGTATTAAAGGCATTTGTCAAAGCACAAGTTATCGACACCCAAACTAATGCACCAAACGGTGTCTGCATGCTTGCCAAAACCATAGGAGAATTAACGTCGGAAAATCAAGAACTAATCGATGTGACCAAAGATTGTCTTAACGAAATTTTACTAGCGTTTACTACGCTGATTAAAGAAGCCCAAGCGCAAGGAATTATTGATGCAAGTAAAGATGCTGAAGAATTAGCGAGCTACGTACAAATTCAAATAACGGGTTTGCGTACCTTCGCTAAAGTAAATAATAATGAAACAATACTTCACAGAAAAATAGACGATATATTTAACCACTACCCGTTTGTTTAAGTGTTTCGATACGGTTAATGAATCAGTCTGAAGTGATCAAGTAAAACTGTACATCTTTATAGGTGTTTACATTAAGCGGCGGCTTCCATCATCACTGGCGATAAATTATGGGTGTCTTTTGTTTTTGCGTTTGTTTCTTTGTAAAGAATCGTGATCGTTGAGTTTAGCATTCATTCAGCCCAATAGCCGTCATCTCGGAAGTTGAGGCACGAGGCTATCCGTGATCTACTAAACGCGTGATCGAGCCTTAAAGACATCAATTAAACACATTAAATTTTGCAGATAAACATAAGCGCTACAACATGTGGACAGGTAGATCCCCTATCGCCCTCACTGACATTAACTGTATGGAATGTCGATAATCAACCTTGATATAGCATAATAGTTATCTGTTTTTTAAAGAAAAAGTTATGGGTGTTCTATGTTTCAACGTTTGTTTCTTTGTGAAAATCGTGATCGTTGAGTTTTGCATCCACTCAGCCCAATATCCGTCATCTCGGAAGTCGAGGCACGAGGCTATCCGTGATCTACTCAACGCGTGATCGAGCCTTAAAGACACCAATTAAACATATTAAATTTCGCAGATAAACATAAACACTACAACATATGGACAGGTAGATCCCCTATCGCCCTCACTGACATTAACTGTATGGAATGACGATAATTAGCCTTGATATAGTGTAATAATTATCTGTTCTCTAAAAGAAAAGTTATGGGTGTCCTATGTTTCATTCAACCTCCAGTGTTTTGCAACCTAATCAGTGACCTGCTTTGATTCAATTTTATCGTAAAGCCTTTTAATTACACTGTTAATTACACAATCTAGGTTCGAAAGTGCACCTCTTTTTACACCATAATCAATCGTCGGTATAAGTGATTGTATTTGTTCTGACAAACATTTCAGACCACAGAGTTCACTCGAAAAATAATCATCTATATTATTAAAGTCATAACGTGACTGCATATCATAAAAGAAGGCTTGAATTTCTTTTGAACTCCAGTTCATTAATGCGTTTTGGAAGTCTTTGGAAGTAAAATCTTGAAGAAAAGCTGTGTGTGCCAACTTTATATCAATCTCTCCGCGAACAGACATATAGTCACGAATGAAATCACTAACAAACGATCGGCTTTTTGCTTTTGTGCGTTCAGCCTTAAACTTTTCGATATATGTTCTAAACAACTGATTCAATTCATCATCACGAACATAAGTATGTAGATCATGTCCTAAATCTCGATAATTTAGATCAAGTGAAAAATTGTTTTCTTCAAGCAATGCTACAACTTTAGAGCGAAAGGTATTCGCTTGCTCTTCGACATATCCCGCAGTCAGCATGTAAAAGTAAAGTCCGCAGCAACGTATCCAAAAAAGTAGCTCATCAGGGTTTGGTTTAAATACTTCTTTTTTGAGTACCTCAATATTTTTCTGAAACCAGTCTTCATTTTTATCTCTAAAGCTGTAGCCTAGAAATAATTCAATAGCTTCAGTGCTTGTTGGTATATTAAGCTTGTTGTGGCTTAATGAACTTGTACACCTAAATAGGATAAAATACTCTTAATATCAAAATGGTGTACATAATGAAAAAAGCTCGAACAACTTATTCAGTCGCATTCAAGCACGATGCTGCTAATTTA
>NZ_PYLV01000038.1:0-22925 GCF_003025475.1 Photobacterium sp. NCIMB 13483 | reverse complement strand
TAGCGTTATGGACCCACCTGATCCCATGCCGAACTCAGTAGTGAAACGTAATAGCGCCGATGGTAGTGTGGGGTCTCCCCATGTGAGAGTAGGACATCGCCAGGCTCAAATTTCGTTTTTATCTTTTATAAAGGTAGAGGCAACAAGTTGCATTTATGCTGAATAGACACTGCGGAGTGGTAGTTCAGTTGGTTAGAATACCGGCCTGTCACGCCGGGGGTCGCGGGTTCGAGTCCCGTCCACTCCGCCATTATTAAAGAAACCTGAATCGAAAGATTCAGGTTTTTTTTCGTCTGTAGAAAATGATTATCATAATGAGGTAGTGCAGTTGGTTAATACTCTTCTCTATATTATTCTAATCTGTAAAATTAACTGTTCAGGTTAATCCAATCTCTTGAACACATTTTAGTGTTGTTGTAACCAACTCCAATCTTGTTCTACTGGGTTAAGTTTAGGGAAATAGGGTGGAAGTCTGATGATACTGAGATTATTAAACTGATTGGCAATATCGATAGTGTGCCAATCTGCATCATTTTTCACCAAAAGCCTCACCAATTCCTCTTGCTGGGCATACTGAACCCAATAGATAACATATTCTAAATGCTGTTGTTTTATCGCTCTTAGTTGAGTTTCTCGCTCAGCCTAAAATACGGGTAGTCGTATTCTGTTGTCCAAACCTTACTTCATATTGAAACCATACATTGACCTTATTGAATCCTATATACTCTGTGATCTTAAGGATTGTTTTAATTTTAAATTTTTGAAATTATCCTGAATTTGTTGTGATTATTTCGAATGTTTTGACCGTGACGTTATCCACGAAAAGCCCGCGCGTTTAAGTAGATAATAGATAGAATCTGGATGGTAGTTTTTATCAAATTCTTTGAGAATGTAAGCGTGAATATACGTTCCTATTAATTGCCCACCAGAAGAGTCTTAAGCTTTAAGTTTAATATAATTAGATAGCTACTTACGTTGTTTAGGCGTGAGAAATGCAGGACACCACTACGCAGTTTTTCTTGGAGTGCTTTAAGGCAAGTAATCTCATTTTTATTTGGATTGTTTTTTATCTATAGAAAGTGGTTATGTTGTGCGGTAATTCAGTTGATTAATACCCCTACCATTATTTGGTATTCTCTCTAGTTATGGAGGTCATTATGTATTGGAAAGCTATATTTATGATTTTGCGCAGGGATTTGAATGTGTCTAAATACTGAAATAGGATGGCAGAGATAACTAATGAGAAGATGAGTTCTAGGGCGAGAAAGTCTAGTGGGTTGATGATAACGACAAGCGCAACAATAATCGTTATTGCTGCGCTTGATATTAGCGTTATAAAATTTGATTAAGGATATGATCGGCTTTAATTCGGCGAATTCGCTTAATTAATTTCTTCACTTGCAGTGGATAGCTGTCGATTTTCTCGATTTGTTTATAGCTACCAATTAATGTGGTGTGAGTCAGTATACAATCTATTTCTTGCTGAGTTTGCGGTGCGAGAAGTTGATTTTTATCATGAATAAGAATGGCGTTTTCTAAGTCAAGTTTCCATGCTCGAGGGTTTAAGTTATTACCTGTCACCAGCATGTATTGATCGTCGACCCAGATCCCTTTGAGATGGAAGCTATTATTATCATGTTTCCATAGATGAATCGCCAATTGGCGACTTGCGATTGCTGCTTCGTTACTTTTTGCAAAATTACGTAAGTTTACTTCATAAAGGTAAGGTAAACCTGCAATAGTTTTAAACGGCTCTGACGGTGGAATATAAAAGTCGTTTGCTGTTTTGTCACCAACAACAATAGTAACCTTAACACCACGTTTGAGGGCTTTAATAACTTCTTTGCTGACGCCGCGAGGGAAATTAAAATAAGGCGTGCAAATAGTTAGTTTATTCTGTGCACTGGCAATTAAAGTGCAAATATCTTGATTAAGCTGATTACGACGTTTACCTAAACCAATTAATGGCGTTAAACCTACTTCATCTGCTGCAATAGCTTCTGATACATAGTGGTAGCTTGCTTGTTGCAATTCTGCTCGAAGATCTTTTATTGCACTTTTTAATGATTTTGTGTCAGGGCGTACTGCTTGGTTTAGACAATTGACGGCATCACTTTCTACTAAGGTTTCAGTGATAAATTGTGCCATGCTATTTGCTAATTTGTTATTTTTTATAACGTGATAGCGGTCGTAGCGGTAGCGGTCGTGTTGTGCGAGATAAACATCATTAAGGCTAGCACCGCTGTATATTACGGTATCATCGATAATGAAGCCTTTTAGGTGTAAAACGCCAAAGACTTCACGATTTCGAACAGGTACGCCGAGGACTTCAATAGAATGCTGATATTTCTCGGCATATTCACGGTATAACGCGGCATTACCATCAGATTGACTTGCGCCTATAAGACCACGCTGAGCACGGTGCCAATCAACGAATACTTTAATATCTAATGCCGGGTTACGTTGTTTTGCTTCGTATAGCGCTGTCAAAATACCGCGACCAGCTTCATCATCTTGTAGATAAAGTGCAACAATATAAATACGTTGCTGTGCTGAATCAATTTCTTGGTACAAACGCTCCCTGAAAGAACTCGCGTCAAAAAGAGTCTCTAAATTTTCGGGCTTGTGCGCAATACGCGGCAGCTGATCTATTTGCTGCCTGTTAGCAATAGCTGAATCCATTATCGCCTCGTTTACACGATCTATAAGAAGATAAATTTGAGTTAAGGATCGAATTATATCAGAAAAAATAGCAAGTCAACCTATCTCATTGTCAGATATATAACTGCCTCACTAAATTGTGATTATGGTTGAACTTTATATTGCATTGGAATGAGTTTTTTTCCGCTATTACAATAACGTCCAAAGCGTTGTTGTAGATCATGAGGTAGCTGCTGAGGTGATAATGTAATAAACCCTACGTGTTGATATAGGGCTTCAAGTTCTATAAACGCAAAGCAATAACACGGTTTTTGTTTTATTTGTGGTATGGCGTGCTGGAGTAAATGAGTTGCTATTTTTTGACCGCGGAATTCAGGTTTAACGAGCATGCCTGTTAATAGTTGTAACTCGCCTATAGATTTAAACCTAACACAACAAACAATACCTTGTGGTGATTCTCCAACCCATAAAATTTCATCACGTTTGGCTTTCCCTGCGGGATAAAAATCTTTATAGAGTTTATTGATGATGGGTAATCGAATTAAATTTAGTTGCTGATAGTGGACTTGGCTCATGGGAAAACACTGCGTTGTGAGATTGAATCGGGTAAAATGAATCAAATAGTATAAAGATATGGTCCCAAATTAACATGAAAGTTTTACATGATCATGGGTTAGCGCCTTATCATACCTTTGGTATTGATGTTACTGCCACACAGATTATTGAAGCTGAAAATATTGATGATTTCATTCATATTTGGCACGATGCAAGTTTTAATAATATGGCTAAATTAGTTGTAGGACACGGTAGTAATTTACTTTTTTGTGAAGACTATCAAGGCGTGGTTATTCTTAATCGTATTAAAGGTATTACGCAAACAGAAACGTCAACGAGCTTTTGTTTACATGTTGGTGGCGGTGAAGATTGGCATCAATTAGTTTGTTGGTGTGTAGATCGTAATATTGGTGGTTTAGAAAATTTAGCGTTAATTCCTGGTTGTGTAGGATCATCACCAATTCAAAATATTGGTGCTTATGGTGTCGAGCTTAAAGATGTATGCCAATATGTCGATGTGCTTGATGTTATCACTCAGGAGATTAAACGCTACGACGCAGCATCTTGTCAGTTTGGTTACCGAGACTCTATTTTTAAGCATCAATTAAAAGATGGTCATATCATTGTTGCAGTTGGTTTTTGTTTGCCAAAAATGTGGCAACCTAAAATTGCGTATGCACCTTTAAATCAATTTGATATAGCAACGGTTACTCTTCGACAAGTGTTTGATACTGTGTGCGAAGTGCGTAAAGCAAAATTACCCGATCCCGCGGTGATTGGTAATGCTGGCAGTTTTTTTAAAAATCCGATTATTACAAAGAATATGCTAAATAAGCTACAGGTTAATTATCCAACCATGCCTAGTTATGGTGTTGATGAGCAACATGTGAAATTAGCGGCAGGTTGGCTGATTGATCAGTGTGGCTTAAAAGGCTATCAGGTGGGCGGTGCTAAAGTACATCCCCAGCAAGCGCTGGTATTAACTAATATTGGTACGGCAACAGCACAAGATGTTATTAGCCTTGCACAATATGTGGTTGATAGTGTAGTAGCAAAATTTGATATAGCATTGGAACATGAGGTGCGGTTTATGGCAGCTAACGTTGAAACGCATTTGGCCGAGATACAAGCATAATGAAAGAACATTCAACCCGTTTAGCCCTTATTCGTTTATTAGCTGATGGCCATTTTCATTCTGGTGAAAAATTAGGTCTGGCGTTGGGAATGTCGCGTGCTGGCATTGCGAAACAAATTAAAATTATTCAGCAGTGGGGCCTTGATTTATATAGTGTTCAAGGTAAAGGTTACTGTTTAGCTGCACCAATTGAATTACTTGATAGTCAACGTATTGCTAAATTGGTGAGTTGCCCTCAATTAGAGTTGATTCCTGTAATCGATTCCACTAATCAATATTTACTTAATCAAATCGATCAATTACCGAGTGGGGCTGTTTGTTTGGCTGAATATCAACAGGCAGGTCGTGGTCGACGTGGTCGGCAGTGGCAATCGCCTTTTGGTAGTAATTTATATTTATCTACTTATTGGCGTTTAGAGGCAGGTGTTGCGGCGGCGATGGGGTTAAGCTTGGTGGTTGGTGTGGCAATTGCTGAAGCGTTACAACAACTTGGTGCGCCTGATATTCGCGTAAAATGGCCCAATGATCTTTATTATCATGATCAAAAGCTAGCGGGAATTTTAGTTGAAATGACCGGCAAGGCGGGTGATGCTGCGCATTTAGTCATTGGAATTGGGTTGAATATTGCGATGCCTACGGCTGCGACAGCAATGATAGATCAAGCTTGGACTAATCTTAGTGCTGCATGTTTACCATTGCCATCACGTAATGTGCTAGCTGCGACGTTAATTGAGCGCATTCATCAAACCCTAACCGAATATGAAGAGGTTGGTCTCTGTGGTTTTGTTGAGCGTTGGAATAGAATAGATAATTTTTTAAATCGGCCAGTTAAACTGTTGATTGGTGATCGTGTAATTGAAGGCATTGCTCGTGGTATTAATGAGCAAGGGGCCTTATTACTGGAAAATGATGGTGATATTACTGCTTATGTTGGTGGTGAAATCAGCCTTAGAGGTTGTTAATGCAGTTATTAATTGAAGCGGGTAATACTTACGTTAAGGTTGCCCTATTACAAGTAAGTGGCCGAGTTGAGCTGATTGGTAAATATCCAAGTAAAAAATTAGAGTTAGTATTAGATCCTATTTTAGAACAAAAGATTAAACGGATTGTTTTTGCCAGTGTTGGACCTGTTGAAGTGGATAATACGATTCAGCGTATTGCACAAGTTGCGAATATCCCCGTGTTACAAGTAAAAACGATGCGTAAAGATTTTGGAGTTAAAAATGGTTATAACGAGTACCAATATTTAGGGGTTGATCGTTGGCTAACATTAGTTGCTATTCATCAAAAGTTTAAGCGTCCTACGGTTATCGTTGATATTGGTACGGCATTAACATTTGATGTTTTAAGTGGTGATGGAAAGCATCTTGGTGGCTGGATCGCACCAGGTTATCAGTTAATGATGAAAGTGGTACTGGAAAATACCACCAAGGTGTTTTCTGATCATGACCATAATGATCGCCTAAGTCTTGCTGACAATACGGCTGATGGCCTTAAAAATGGTTGTCGAGCGGCATTGATTGGCTTGATTGAATATGGCTTAAAAGAAGCCCGTGAAAAACTTGCTGTAGAGCCTGAAGTGGTGCTGTGTGGTGGTGGGATTCGTCATCTTCCTTTAGATGATATTAAAAATTATAATCACCGCTCAGAATTGGTTCTTGAAGGGCTTGCTTTGTATGCGAAATGTCGATAATGGATAAAATTACGTCAGTTGATAAAAAAAGCATAAAAAAAAAGCACTAAAGTATTGCATCAAAAATCATCATTATCTAGAATGCGCATCAATTAAGCCGACTTAGCTCAGTAGGTAGAGCAACTGACTTGTAATCAGTAGGTCACCAGTTCGACTCCGGTAGTCGGCACCAGTTTCAAGAATTTCGGTGGGGTTCCCGAGTGGCCAAAGGGAGCAGATTGTAAATCTGCCGGCACTGCCTTCGAAGGTTCGAATCCTTCCCCCACCACCATTATTCAAATAGTTAAATAGCGCTACGAGTAAAAAAAGTTTTTGCGGGCATCGTATAATGGCTATTACCTCAGCCTTCCAAGCTGATGACGCGGGTTCGATTCCCGCTGCCCGCTCCACACTTCTTGTGTGCTGATATAGCTCAGTTGGTAGAGCGCACCCTTGGTAAGGGTGAGGTCGGCAGTTCGAATCTGCCTATCAGCACCACTCTTCAGTCAATATTTATCAATTTGTTATATACTCAACAAACCCATGTTTGGTTGTGTGGTCGTAATGCCACTAAATACCGTGCCCAGAGGGACTATCCATGTCTAAAGAAAAATTCGAACGCGTAAAACCGCACGTTAACGTTGGTACTATCGGCCACGTTGACCACGGTAAAACAACTCTAACTGCTGCTATCTGTACTACACTTGCAAAAGTGTACGGTGGTACAGCGAAAGACTTCGCATCTATCGATAACGCTCCTGAAGAGCGCGAGCGTGGTATCACAATCTCTACTTCTCACGTAGAATACGATACTCCTACTCGTCACTACGCACACGTAGACTGTCCTGGACACGCCGATTATGTTAAAAACATGATCACTGGTGCTGCTCAAATGGATGGTGGTATCCTAGTTGTTGCTGCAACTGACGGTCCTATGCCTCAAACTCGTGAGCACATCCTACTTGGTCGTCAAGTTGGTATTCCTTACATCATCGTATTCATGAACAAGTGTGACATGGTTGATGATGAAGAACTACTTGAACTAGTAGAGATGGAAGTTCGTGAACTTCTTTCTGAGTACGATTTCCCAGGTGATGATTGCCCAGTAATCATGGGTTCTGCACTAGGCGCGCTTAACGGCGAAGCTGAGTGGGAAGCTAAGATTGTTGAACTAGCTGAAGCTCTAGATTCTTACATTCCAGAGCCAGAGCGTGCTATCGATCTACCATTCATCCTTCCAATCGAAGATGTTTTCTCAATCCAAGGCCGTGGTACTGTTGTAACTGGTCGTATTGAGCAAGGTATCGTACGTGTTGGTGACGAAGTAGCTATCATCGGTATCAAAGACACTATCACTACTACATGTACTGGTGTTGAGATGTTCCGTAAGCTTCTTGACGAAGGCCGTGCTGGTGAGAACGTTGGTGTTCTTCTACGTGGTACTAAGCGTGATGACGTTGAACGTGGTCAAGTTCTTGCTAAGCCAGGTTCAATCACTCCACACACTACTTTCACTTCAGAAATCTATGTTCTTTCTAAAGATGAAGGCGGTCGTCACACTCCTTTCTTCAAAGGTTACCGTCCACAGTTCTACTTCCGTACAACTGACGTAACTGGTACTATCGAGCTACCAGAAGGCGTTGAAATGGTAATGCCTGGTGATAACATCTCTATGACTGTTACTCTAATCGCACCTATCGCGATGGATGAAGGTCTACGTTTTGCTATCCGTGAAGGTGGTCGTACAGTTGGTGCTGGTGTTGTTGCAACTATCGTTGCATAAGTTACGCTAATATCGTTGAATTAAATTTGACGATAGAGCACTAAAAAGGGCATCATTTGATGCCCTTTTTCTACACTTCAACTTGAAACTGCGTGTTTTTTGTTCAAAGTGTAGAAGTGAAATTTCGTAAAGATGAAGTTTTTAATAATGTTATTAAAGGCTTAGACCTTTTCCTTCATCCTGACCTCGCCCTGCGGGGTCATTTTCGTCTAGATGATTAAGACTAGTTACAGGTTGGTTGTATGAAAGCAAATGCCGAAAACCAAGAAAGCGAAAGCAAAATGGATGGCCTGAAATGGGTCGTGGTTTTTGCTTTGCTAGCTGCTGCTGTGGTTGGTAATTACCTATACAGTGATGTTTCTGTTGTTCTGCGCTCTTCTGCCGTAGTAGCCCTTGTGGTTATTGCTGGTATTTTTGCTGCATTAACAGCTAAAGGTAAATCCGTGATTACGTTTGCACGTGAATCACGCATGGAAGTCCGCAAAGTAGTGTGGCCTACTCGTCAGGAAGCTACGCAGACAACCTTTATTGTTCTAGCAGTCACTGTCGTAATGGCATTAGCCCTTTGGGGTATTGATGGCATTATGGTCCGTTTAGTGCGCCTAGTTACTGGCGCGTGAGGTAAGAATTCATGATCGAAGCTCCAAAGAAACGTTGGTATGTAGTACAGGCATTTTCAGGTTTTGAAGGCCGTGTAGCGCAATCACTACGTGAACATATCAAAATTCATGGTATGGAAGAGCACTTTGACGAGGTTTTAGTACCGACGGAAGAAGTGGTAGAAATGCGTGCAGGTCAACGCCGTAAGAGTGAACGTAAGTTCTTCCCTGGCTATGTGCTTGTACAAATGGTGATGAACGATGAAACATGGCACCTTGTACGTAGTATCCCGCGTGTAATGGGGTTCATTGGCGGTACTTCTGATCGTCCAGCTCCGATTTCTGATAAAGAAGCCGATGCGATCTTAAACCGTTTACAACAAGCTAGTGAGTCTCCAGTACATAAAACAGTATTTGAGCCTGGTGAAGTGGTACGTGTGACTGATGGTCCATTTGCTGACTTTAATGGTACGATTGAATCAGTTGACTATGATAAGAGCCGTGTTAAGGTTTCTGTATCAATTTTTGGTCGTGCAACACCGGTAGAATTAGAGTTCGGTCAAATCGAAAAGAACTGATCAAATTCTGTTCAACTCGTATTGTCAGGGGCGTGGAATTAGGCTATAATTTCGCGCCCTTTCGTTAGACGGGGAGTCTATTTGTTTAAAAATAGACGTTTGAACCCAAAATTAGGTATATAGCAATGGCTAAAAAAGTAGAAGCTTACATTAAGCTGCAAGTTGCAGCTGGTGCAGCGAATCCAAGTCCACCAGTTGGTCCAGCTCTTGGTCAACATGGTGTAAACATCATGGAATTCTGTAAGGCGTTTAACGCTAAGACTGACTCAGTAGAGAAAGGTCTTCCGACTCCAGTTGTTATCACTGTTTACAGTGACCGTTCTTTCACGTTCATCACTAAGACACCACCTGCTGCAGTTCTTCTGCTTAAAGCTGCTGGTCTTAAGTCTGGTTCTGGCCGTCCGAACACTGACAAAGTGGGTACTGTAACTGAAGCTCAGATCCAAGAGATCGCTGAGACTAAAGCTGCAGACATGACTGGTGCTGACATTGAAGCTATGAAGCGTTCAATTGCTGGTACTGCTCGTTCAATGGGCCTAGTGGTAGAGGGTTAAGATAATGGCTAAACTGACTAAGCGCATGCGCGTTATCCGCGACAAAGTAGATGCTACTCGTGAATACGACATCACAGAGGCTGTTGCTCTTCTTAAAGAACTAGCTACTGCTAAATTCGTTGAAAGTGTTGACGTTGCTGTTAACCTTGGCATCGATGCACGTAAATCAGACCAAAACGTTCGTGGTGCAACTGTACTACCTAACGGTACTGGCCGTGACATCCGTGTTGCTGTATTTACACAAGGCGCAAACGCTGAAGCTGCTAAAGAAGCTGGCGCTGAGCTTGTAGGTATGGAAGATCTAGCTGCTCTTGTTAAGAAAGGCGAAATGAACTTTGACGTTGTTATCGCATCTCCTGATGCAATGCGCGTTGTAGGTCAACTTGGTACCATTCTTGGTCCACGTGGTCTTATGCCAAACCCTAAAGTTGGTACTGTAACTCCTAACGTTGCTGAAGCAGTTAAAAATGCTAAAGCTGGTCAGGTTCGTTACCGTAACGACAAAAATGGTATCATTCACACTACTATCGGTAAGGTGAACTTTGATGCCGCTCAACTACAAGAGAACTTAGAATCTCTTCTAGTTGCACTGAAGCGCGCTAAGCCGTCTTCAGCGAAAGGTACTTTCATTAAGAAAGTAAGCATCTCTACCACTATGGGTGCAGGTGTAGCGTTAGATCAGAACTCTCTGAAAGCTAACGTAGCGTAAACTAATTTGCAGAAGCGATAAGTTAGTGTATAATTTGTCGCTTCCGAATTCGTGGCTGAGGTTGATTGTTTTCAATTAACCTCCGTCAAAGACCGTAGGTGTTTTTCGGAACTTAATTTACCTACGTAGACGGTGCCAGAACATGATTGATGTAAGTCTTTTTTGGATCTGCGCCGTAAAACTCTCCTGTCAACCGGCAGTGAGTGGTGTAAATACTGGGGTTACCCAGAAATTATCCAGGAGCAAATCCAATGGCATTAAATCTTCAAGACAAAAAAGCAATTGTTGCTGAAGTCAACGAAGCTGCCAATGGTGCCCTGTCTGCAGTTGTTGCTGACTCTCGCGGTGTTAGTGTGTGTGCAATGACAACTCTACGTAAACAAGCTCGTGAAGCTGGTGTTTACCTAAGAGTTGTTCGTAACACATTAGCACGTCGTGCAGTTGAAGGTACTAACTTCGAATGTCTACAAGACGTTTTCGTTGGTCCTTCACTAATCGGCTTCTCTAATGAGCACCCAGGTGCTGCAGCGCGTCTTTTCAAAGACTTCGCTAAAGAGAATAAAAGCTTCGAGATCAAAGCTGCTGCATTCGAAGGCGCTATTGCCAACGCTGATGTACTAGCAACTCTACCAACTTACGACGAAGCTATCGCACGCCTAATGATGTGCATGAAAGAAGCGTCTGCTGGTAAACTTGTACGTACTATCGCGGCTGTACGTGATCAGAAAGAAGAAGCTGCAGCTTAATTGCCGCGCTTTATCTGATTACTATTTATACTTATTGTTGACTTTAAAAGAGAATTGTTATGTCTATCACTAACGAGCAAATCCTAGACGCAGTTGCAGAAATGTCTGTAATGCAAGTTGTTGAGCTTATCGAAGCTATGGAAGAGAAATTCGGTGTTACTGCTGCTGCTGCAGTAGTTGCAGGCGGCGCAGCTGCAGACGCAGCTGAAGAGCAAACTGAATTTGACGTAATCCTAACAGCTGCTGGCGCTAACAAAGTACAAGTTATCAAAGCTGTACGTGGCGCAACTGGTCTTGGTCTTAAAGAAGCTAAAGCTGTAGTTGACGGCGCTCCTGCTGCTGTTAAAGAAGGCGTAGATAAAGCTGAAGCTGAAGCTCTTAAAGCTCAATTAGAAGAAGCTGGTGCTTCTGTTGAAGTTAAATAATTATTATTTGATTTCATAGCCTTTTATGGCTATTGGCTGGTGGCAAAAATGCCACCGGCCTTTTTGCGCTATAGACCGGTGGTATTTTTACCTTGTTTTGTATCCACTGTCTGCGTAAAAAATATTCTAGTTTCATTAGAATATTCCTACTATAAAAAACAACGATTAGTCACTACCCCCGCATGTGATATGGGGTAGTTTGGATCACTTATCAGCGATCTGAGGAACCTATGGTTTACTCTTATACCGAGAAAAAGCGTATCCGTAAGGATTTTGGTAAGCGTCCACAAGTGTTGGATGCACCATACTTGCTATCGATCCAGCTTGATTCTTTCCAAAAATTTATCGAGCAGGATCCAGAAGGGCATTACGGTCTAGAAGCTGCCTTTCGCTCTGTTTTTCCAATCCAGAGCTATAATGGCAATTCCGAGCTGCAATACGTTAGCTATCGTCTCGGTGAGCCGGTCTTCGATGTCAAAGAATGTCAAATTCGTGGCGTAACTTATTCTGCTCCACTACGCGTGAAGCTACGTCTGGTCATGTATGATCGAGATGCGCCGGCTGGCACCGTAAAAGACATTAAAGAACAAGAAGTTTACATGGGCGAAATTCCGCTCATGACAGATAACGGTACATTCGTTATTAACGGTACCGAGAGGGTTATCGTATCTCAGCTGCACCGTAGTCCTGGTGTATTCTTTGACAGCGATAAGGGTAAAACCCACTCCTCAGGTAAAGTGTTATATAACGCTCGTGTTATCCCTTACCGTGGTTCATGGTTGGATTTCGAGTTCGATCCTAAGGATAATCTTTTCGTACGTATCGACCGTCGTCGTAAATTACCTGCGTCTATTATCCTTCGCGCACTTAGCTACACAACTGAACAGATTCTTGACATGTTCTTCGATAAGATTAATTTCGAAGTACGCGGCAAATCTCTAGTTATGGAGTTAGTACCTGATCGTCTACGTGGTGAAACTGCAAGCTTTGATATCGAAGCAAACGGTACTGTTTACGTAGAGCAAGGTCGTCGTATCACTGCTCGTCATATTCGTCAATTGGCGAAAGATGGCATTGATAGCATCGAAGTACCTGTTGAATATATCGTTGGTAAAATCGCAGCACGTGATTACATCAACGAAGAAACTGGCGAACTGATTGTTACGGCTAACCAAGAATTAAGCTTGGAAGCATTAGCACTTCTATCTCAGGCTGGTCATAAGTCTATTGAAGTTCTATTTACGAACGATTTAGACCATGGTCCGTACATGTCAGAGACACTACGTGTTGATAACAGTACTGACCGTCTAAGTGCATTGGTAGAAATCTACCGTATGATGCGCCCTGGCGAGCCACCAACACGTGAAGCAGCTGATCAATTATTTGAAAGCTTGTTCTTCTCAGAAGATCGTTACGATCTTTCTGCTGTTGGTCGCATGAAGTTCAACAGTTCTCTTCTTCGTGAAGAAATAACTGGTCCTGGTATCCTGAGCAACGACGACATCATTGAAGTGATGAAGAAGTTGATCGATATCCGTAACGGTAAAGGTGAGGTTGATGATATCGACCACCTTGGTAACCGTCGTATTCGCTCTGTGGGCGAAATGGCTGAAAACCAATTCCGTGTAGGTCTAGTTCGTGTTGAGCGTGCTGTTAAAGAGCGTCTAAGTTTAGGCGATCTTGATGCAATCATGCCTCAAGACTTAATCAACGCGAAGCCTATTTCTGCGGCAGTGAAAGAGTTCTTTGGCTCTTCTCAATTGTCACAGTTTATGGACCAGAACAACCCGTTGTCAGAAGTTACTCACAAACGTCGTATCTCGGCGCTTGGTCCAGGTGGTCTGACTCGTGAACGTGCTGGCTTTGAGGTTCGAGACGTACACGCGACTCACTACGGTCGTCTATGTCCTATCGAAACTCCTGAAGGTCCAAACATCGGTCTAATCAACTCGCTATCTGTATTTGCGCGTTGTAACCCTTACGGTTTCTTGGAAACACCTTACCGTAAAGTTGTAGACGGAAAAGTTTCGGATCACATCGAATACTTATCAGCAATTGAAGAAGGCCTATACGTTATTGCACAGGCAAACGCCGCGCTTAACGAAGATGGTTCTTTTGCTGACGAATTGATCACTGCTCGTCAGAAAGGCGATTCAGGTCTGCACCCACGTGACCATGTTCAATACATGGACGTTGCAACCAACCAGGTTGTATCTGTGGCGGCATCCCTAATCCCGTTCCTAGAACACGATGATGCTAACCGTGCCCTTATGGGTGCGAACATGCAACGTCAGGCTGTACCTACTATCCGTGCTGATAAGCCGTTAGTTGGTACTGGTATCGAGCGTCAAATCGGTGTTGATTCAGGTGTAACTGCTGTTGCTAAACGTGGCGGCCAAGTTCAGTCTGTAGATGCTTCTCGTATCGTTATCAAAGTTAACGAAGACGAATTGATTCCTGGTGAAGCAGGTATCGATATCTACAACTTGACTAAGTACACCCGTTCTAACCAGAACACATGTATTAACCAGCGTCCAACTGTACTACCTGGCGAGCCAGTAGCACGTGGTGATGTTCTTGCTGATGGTCCTTCAACAGACCTTGGTGAGCTTGCGCTTGGTCAAAACATGCGTATCGCGTTCATGCCTTGGAACGGTTACAACTTCGAAGACTCCATCTTAGTTTCTGAGCGTGTAGTTCAGGAAGATCGTTTCACTACTATCCATATTCAAGAGCTTTCTTGTGTGGCACGTGATACGAAGTTGGGTTCTGAAGAAATTACTGCCGACATCCCTAACGTGGGTGAAGCAGCGCTTTCTAAGTTGGACGAATCAGGTATCGTTTACATCGGTGCAGAAGTGAAGGGTGGCGACATCCTAGTTGGTAAAGTAACCCCTAAAGGTGAAACACAACTGACGCCTGAAGAGAAGCTTCTACGAGCTATCTTCGGTGAAAAAGCTTCTGACGTTAAAGACTCATCTCTACGTGTTCCTGGTAGTGTTACTGGTACGATCATTGACGTACAAGTATTTACTCGTGATGGCGTTGAGAAAGACAAGCGTGCTCTTGAAATTGAAGAGATGCAGCTGAAAGAAGCGAAGAAAGATATCACAGAAGAATTCCAGATCCTTGAGGGTGGTCTTCTTGCTCGTGTTCGTACGCTTCTACTATCTGCAGGTTACGGCGAAGATAAGATTTCTTCAATGAACCGCGATACGTTGTTTGCACAAACGCTTGACGACGAAACTTTACAAAACCAATTGGAACAGCTTGCAGAACAGTATGATGAACTGAAAGCTGAGTTCGATAAGAAGTTTGAAACTAAACGTCGTAAAATCACTCAGGGTGATGACCTAGCACCTGGCGTACTTAAGATTGTTAAAGTATACCTAGCTGTTCGTCGTCGCATTCAACCTGGTGATAAGATGGCAGGTCGTCACGGTAACAAGGGTGTAATCTCTAAGATCAACCCTGTTGAAGACATGCCTTACGATGAAAAAGGTCAGACTGTTGATATCGTACTAAACCCATTGGGTGTACCGTCACGTATGAACATCGGTCAGATCCTCGAGACTCACTTAGGTCTTGCGGCGAAAGGTATCGGTGACAAACTTAACGACATGCTGAAAGAACAGCAGGAGTTACATAAGTTCCGTAACTTCCTACAACGTGTTTACAATCTTGGTGATACTCGCCAGAAGGTTGACATTGCTGAACTATCAGACGACGAAGTACGTACACTTGTACAAAACCTTCGTAAAGGTCTACCTATTGCAACTCCTGTATTTGATGGCGCACCTGAATCATCAATTAAAGAATTGCTACAGTTAGGTGATCTACCAACGTCTGGTCAGCTGAAGTTGTTTGATGGCCGTACTGGTGATGCATTTGAGCGTCCTGTAACTGTTGGTTACATGTACATGCTTAAACTGAACCACTTGGTTGATGACAAGATGCACGCCCGTTCTACCGGTTCTTACAGCCTTGTTACTCAGCAGCCGCTGGGTGGTAAAGCTCAGTTCGGTGGTCAGCGTTTCGGTGAGATGGAAGTATGGGCGCTTGAAGCATATGGCGCAGCTTACACCCTTCAAGAAATGCTAACCGTTAAGTCAGATGACGTTAACGGCCGTACGAAGATGTATAAAAACATCGTTGACGGTGATCATCGTATGGAACCTGGTATGCCGGAATCATTCAACGTATTGTTGAAAGAAATCCGCTCGTTGGGTATCAACATCGAGCTGGAAGACGAATAAGATTAGGTTAGTCACCTATACTTATTAGTTACTCCGGTATAAATATGAAGGCGCCAGTAGTCCTGGCGCCTTTATGGGTCAACTCCTCACAGGAGCCGAATGTGAAAGACTTACTTAAGTTTCTGAAAGCACAACATAAGACCGAAGAATTTGATGCTATCAAAATCGGTCTAGCTTCACCTGACATGATTCGTTCATGGTCTTTTGGTGAAGTTAAAAAGCCAGAAACAATCAACTATCGTACCTTCAAGCCTGAGCGTGACGGTCTTTTCTGTGCACGTATCTTTGGCCCGGTAAAAGACTACGAGTGTCTTTGTGGCAAGTACAAGCGCTTGAAGCACCGTGGTGTGATTTGTGAAAAATGTGGTGTTGAAGTTACTCAGACTAAAGTACGCCGTGAGCGTATGGGTCACATTGAGCTTGCTTCACCTGTTGCCCACATCTGGTTCTTAAAGTCACTACCATCTCGTATCGGTCTGTTAATGGACATGCCTCTACGTGATATCGAACGTGTACTTTACTTTGAATCATACGTAGTTATCGAACCTGGTATGACCAACCTTGAGCGTAGCCAGCTGCTTTCTGAAGAGCAGTACTTGGATGCACTTGAAGAGTGGGGCGACGAGTTCGACGCGAAGATGGGCGCAGAAGCGGTTAAAGCACTTTTAGGCAACATGGACCTAAATGCTGAAATCGAAAACATGCGTGAAGAGCTAGAAGAAACTAACTCTGAAACCAAGCGTAAGAAATTAACCAAGCGTCTTAAATTGGTTGAAGCATTCCTACAGTCTGGAAACAACCCTGAGTGGATGATCCTGTCTGTACTGCCAGTATTACCGCCGGATCTTCGTCCGTTGGTACCACTAGACGGCGGCCGTTTCGCGACTTCAGATCTTAACGATCTTTACCGTCGTGTTATTAACCGTAACAACCGTCTGAAGCGTCTACTTGACCTGGCTGCTCCTGATATCATCGTACGTAACGAAAAGCGTATGCTGCAGGAATCTGTTGATGCATTGCTAGATAACGGTCGTCGTGGCCGCGCTATCACAGGCTCTAACAAGCGTCCTCTGAAATCTTTGGCTGACATGATCAAAGGTAAGCAGGGTCGTTTCCGTCAGAACTTGCTTGGTAAGCGTGTTGACTACTCAGGTCGTTCTGTTATCACAGTAGGTCCATACCTACGCTTGCACCAGTGTGGTCTTCCTAAGAAGATGGCACTAGAGCTATTTAAGCCATTCATCTATGGCAAGCTAGAGACTCGTGGTCTTGCGACTACTATCAAAGCTGCTAAGAAGATGGTTGAGCGCGAAGAAGCGATCGTTTGGGATATCCTAGACGAAGTTATTCGTGAGCACCCAGTAATGCTTAACCGTGCACCAACATTGCACCGTCTAGGTATTCAGGCATTTGAACCAACACTAATCGAAGGTAAAGCGATTCAGCTTCACCCACTAGTTTGTGCGGCATACAACGCCGACTTCGATGGTGACCAGATGGCGGTTCACTTGCCATTGACTCTTGAAGCACAGCTTGAAGCACGTGCTCTAATGATGTCTACCAACAACATCCTTTCACCAGCATCTGGTGATCCGATCATCGTACCTTCTCAGGACGTTGTATTGGGTCTTTACTACATGACGCGTGATCGTATCAACGCGAAAGGTGAAGGCATGTACCTTGCTGGACCAGCGGAAGCTGAGAAAGCATACCGTACTAAGACTGCAGAGCTTCACGCTCGCGTTAAAGTACGTATCACTGAATTTGTGAAAGATGAGCAGGGTAACTTTGTCGAGAATACTGGCTTAGTTGATACTACTGTTGGTCGTGCAATGCTATGGCCTATCGTTCCTAAAGGTTTGCCATTTAGTCTTGTTAACACTGAAGCACTTGGTAAGAAGCAAATTTCTAAGCTTCTTAACACTTGTTACCGTAAGTTGGGCATGAAAGATACTGTTATCTTTGCTGACCAAATTATGTACACAGGTTTTGCTTACGCGGCACTTTCTGGTGTGTCTGTTGGTATCGACGATATGGTTGTACCTGCGGCTAAGTACACTAAGATCGCTGAAGCTGAAGCAGAAGTTGCTGAAATTCAAGAGCAGTTCCAATCAGGTCTTGTGACTGCTGGTGAACGTTACAACAAAGTTATCGATATCTGGGCTACAGCCAACGAACAAGTTGCTAAAGCGATGATGGATAACTTGTCTTTTGATACCGTTATTAACCGTGACGGCGTTGAAGAACAACAGAAATCGTTCAACAGTGTATACATGATGGCCGATTCTGGTGCGCGTGGTTCTGCTGCACAGATTCGTCAGTTGGCGGGTATGCGTGGTCTGATGGCTAAGCCGGATGGCTCAATCATCGAAACGCCGATCACTGCGAACTTCCGTGAAGGTCTAAACGTACTCCAGTACTTTATCTCTACACACGGTGCTCGTAAGGGTCTTGCGGATACCGCACTTAAGACAGCGAACTCAGGTTACCTAACGCGTCGTCTAGTAGACGTTGCGCAAGACGTGGTAATCACAGCAGATGACTGTGGTACTCACGCTGGTATCACCATGATGCCTCTTATCGAGGGTGGTGATGTTAAGGAACAACTAGGCGATCGTGTTCTTGGTCGTGTTGTTGCTGAAGATGTCTTTATTCCTGGTACAGAAGAAGTTCTAGCACCACGTAATACACTTCTTGATGAGAAGTGGTGTGAGATTCTAGAAGCGAACTCTGTTGACCAAGTTAAAGTACGTTCTGTTGTAACGTGTGAAAACGACTTCGGTTGTTGTAAGTTCTGTTACGGTCGTGACCTTGCTCGTGGTCACCTGATCAACTCAGGTGAAGCAGTAGGTGTTGTTGCAGCGCAGTCTATCGGTGAACCTGGTACACAGCTAACAATGCGTACGTTCCACATCGGTGGTGCGGCATCAGCAGCAGCTGCAGATAATAAGATCGTAGTGAAAACTACGGGTTCTATGAAACTGCACAATGCGAAGTTCGTAACTAACAACGCTGGTAAGCTTGTAATTACTTCTCGTGCATCTGAGCTAAGCATCATTGATAAGCTTGGTCGTACGAAAGAGAACTACAAACTGTCTTACGGTACGTTGCTAACTAAAGGTGATGGCGCCGAGGTTGTTGCTGGTGAAACAGTAGCAAACTGGGAAGCTCACACCATGCCAATCATCACTGAAGTGGCTGGTCGTATCCAGTTCGTTGATATGATTGATGGCGTAACAGTTTCTCGTCAAACAGATGATCTAACAGGTCTATCTTCAAGCGAAGTAACTGATCCAGCAGCACGTCCAGCAGCAGGTAAAGATATGCGTCCAGCTATCAAACTTGTTGATGCAGATGGTAACGATGTAATGATCCCTGGTACTGAGATGCCAGCTCAATACTTCCTACCGGGTAAGGCGATTGTTCAGCTTGACGATGGCGCTATGGTTGGCATCGGTGATACGTTATCTCGTATTCCGCAAAAATCTAGCGGTAACAAGGATATCACGGGTGGTCTACCACGCGTTGCTGACTTGTTTGAAGCTCGTAAGCCTAAAGAACCCGCTATCTTGGCAGAAATTACCGGTGCAGTATCATTCGGTAAAGAAACTAAAGGTAAGCGTCGCTTGATCATCACTCCAAGTGAAGGTCAACCGTACGAAGAGATGATCTTGAAGCATCGCCAACTTAACGTTTTCGAAGGTGAAAAAGTTGAGAAGGGTGACGTAATTGCCGATGGTCCAGAAACTCCGCACGATATTCTACGTCTACGTGGTGTTCACGCAGTAGCAGAATACATCGTTAACGAAGTTCAGGAAGTTTACCGTCTACAAGGCGTTAAGATTAATGATAAGCACATCGAGACTATCATTCGTCAAATGCTACGTAAGGTAACTATCACTGTTGCTGGTGACTCTGATTTCCTAGAAGGCGAGCAAGTTGAATTCTCTCGCGTAACGATTGCTAACCGTCAGCTAGAAGCTGAAGGTAAGACACTAGTAAGCTTCTCTCGTGACTTACTTGGTATCACTAAAGCATCGCTTGCGACTGAGTCATTCATCTCAGCAGCATCGTTCCAGGAAACTACGCGCGTACTAACAGAAGCAGCTGTTTCTGGTAAGCGTGATGAGCTTCGTGGTCTGAAAGAAAACGTAATCGTGGGTCGTTTGATCCCTGCGGGTACTGGTTTCTCTTACCACCAACGTCGTCAGAATCAACGTAATGTTGAACTAGAGCCAGTAGCACCACAAGTTGATGCAGAGCAAGCCTCTCAAGACTTAGCGGCACTATTGAATGCAGGTCTTAACGACGAGAATTAATTCTTATCGTGACTGATTCTAAAAGGCATCCTTCGGGGTGCCTTTTTTATTGGCTGCGATTTAAGGTTTAGTTTGGGGTTGAGTTAGAAAGTGGGGAAAATGATCCCGAGGTGCGAGGAATAGGTGGCAGCAAGGTCACTGCCACAATAATGAGTGATGTTGCTATGGGGGCTGGTGGTTAAGCACCAGGAGGACAAGCAAGGCTATCACTGATTAATTCAATTAACTTATCTTCTAGCGCAAAGCGAGATTCCATTAATTCACCAAGCTGTGATAAATCATCATCAAGGGTATTTAATGAATCATTATCATTGATGGCGCCATAGCGGTCATTGAAGTTTAATAATGGTTCGGTTGTTAGGGTGATTTTTGCATAGAGGGCAGACATTTCTTCTGTGGGTGAAAAGCCTGTTTGATGCCAGCGTGCCATTACGTTATCGTAAATCTTGAAGTGACCCGCTGAAATATAATCAACGAGATCTTCGTTAAACAAACATAATTTGGACGCGGTAGGTAGGTGACGGTTTTCATCATTGGGCGTGATGCCGATTAGCTTACAGTAATCGATCAAAAGTTGCTGGCGCATCATTAGCCATTGATCAATAACATCGTTATGGCCGCCCCATTCTTTTTTAACTTGTTCAAATTTACTAAGCATGAGCACATCCTCATGATCTATCAGCATCTTAATGTCGATGCTTGTGCGATCCGGCTCTTGATATAAGAGATATGGTTTCGGATAAATATTCCGTTTCAAGATTAGATTGCCAGTAAATTTACGTCGCTGCAAGGATGAAAGTAATAAAAATGTTAAAAAATGAGAATATTGCTTATTGGTGTGTGATTAGAAATGGCAAGTTATTGTTACAAAAAGGGTGTTTGCCTTTATGTTCAAGTGAGCAGCTTGTTTGTAGTACTGTAAGTAAACGTATTGTGGGGTATTTTAATGCAATACCTGTGTATTGGTTAGTTGAAGACAGTGGTTTTGATGAGGCTGATTTCTTTAATTTAAGATGCTTACTGGCAGGTGATAGTACGTTATTTGCTTTGGCGGGAAGAGCGATACAATTAGCGTATATGCAGCACAGTCAGCGTTTCTGTTGTCATTGTGGGCACAAGTTGCAATTAGACGCCAATGTACTGGCAATGCAGTGCTCAAGTTGTAATAGCGTGCATTATCCTCGAGTGTCACCTTGTATCATTGTCGCTGTACGCAAAGGTAGCCAATTACTATTGGCTCAACATCCACGCCATAAAACCGGTATGTATACTGTGATTGCGGGATTTATTGAACCGGGTGAAACTGCAGAACAATGTGTTGCTCGTGAAGTGCTAGAAGAAACAGGGATAACGGTTAACAATATTCGTTATTTTGATAGTCAGCCGTGGGCATTTCCATCCAATTTGATGTTGGGGTTTATTGCAGATTATGCTGGTGGCGAGATCAAACCTGATTATGAAGAATTAACCGATGCCATATGGGCAACCGCAGATCAATTACCTGAAATAGCCCCGGCGGGAACCATTGCACGACGACTTATTGATACTGCTTTGATGATTAATGATGGAAACGATACGCATTAATCAAAGCGGGATAAATAATTGCACTCGGTTGTTAAGATTAATGAGTGCTACAATATGACCCAGAATTAACCCATGGAGTCTCAAATGAGCGAATTAAAGAATGACCGCTACCTACGTGCGTTGCTAAAGCAGCCTGTAGATTGCACACCTGTATGGATGATGCGTCAGGCTGGACGTTACTTACCTGAGTATCGTGCAACACGCGGTGTTGCTGGTGACTTCATGTCGCTATGTAAAAATGCTGAATTAGCCAGTGAAGTTACCCTTCAGCCTTTGAAACGTTTTCCATTGGATGCGGCAATTTTATTTTCTGATATTTTAACTATTCCTGATGCAATGGGATTGGGATTATATTTTGAAGCTGGTGAAGGCCCTAAATTTAGTCACCCAATTACCTGCAAAGCTGATGTTGAACGCATTGGTATTCCTGATCCTGAAGGCGAATTGCAATATGTGATGAATGCAGTACGCCAAATTCGTCATGATTTGCAAGGTGAAGTGCCATTGATTGGTTTCTCTGGTAGTCCATGGACACTAGCGACATATATGGTTGAAGGTGGTAGTTCTAAAGCTTTCACTAAGATCAAAAAGATGATGTACGCTGAGCCGCAAACATTACATTTATTGCTAGATAAATTGGCTGATAGTGTGATTGAGTATTTAAATGCTCAAATCAAAGCTGGTGCGCAAGCGGTAATGGTATTTGATACGTGGGGCGGTGTATTAACCCCTCGCGATTACAATGAATTCTCATTACGTTACATGCATAAAATTGTCGATGGTTTAATTCGTGAGAATGATGGTCGCCGTGTACCTGTGACGCTATTTACTAAAAATGGTGGCATGTGGCTTGAGCAAATTGCCGCGACGGGTTGTGATGCAATTGGCTTAGATTGGACGATTGATATTCATGATGCTAAACGTCGTGTTGGTGATAAAGTTGCCCTTCAGGGTAATATGGATCCATCGGTTCTTTATGCTCAGCCTGAACGTATTCGCCAAGAAGTCGCGACTATCTTAGAAGGCTTTGGTGATGCGGGTACTGGTCACGTATTTAACTTAGGCCATGGTATTCATCTTGATGTGCCGCCTGAAAATGCGGGTGTGTTTGTTGATGCTGTACATGAGCTATCAAAGCCATACCATAAATAACCATGGCTTTAGAAATACGCTGTAAAAGGTGTATTGAAGCCTAGGTTGATAAAAAACCACGCCATCTCGGTGTAATGCTGATCAGTTAAGCCCAAAATGATCAGTTGAACGATCCTGTAGATGTGTAAAAATCCAAGTGTATTTAATGCACTTGGATTTTTTTATGTTTTTAAGACAAGCACTTGAACAGATACATG
>NZ_PYLV01000037.1:0-23762 GCF_003025475.1 Photobacterium sp. NCIMB 13483 | reverse complement strand
GCAGAAAGCTTTGTACTACCAGAAAGGCAGGAAAGAAGTTATCCAAGGGCAGTAAAGAAAAGGCCTAGTCGCTATGCGACTAGGCCTTCAAGGAAGCGTAAATTATCTTAATTCACATGCATTAGGCATTATTAGCCGGCCTTTAATGACAAAATGATGTGAGGTAGCGAATTAGTGAATTTGATCACTATCAGCAGCGCTAGCACTATTGTCACGTAGTGCTGCTACATCAATACTATCGAAATCATAGCTAGTGCCACAATAGTCACAATGCAGTGATACTTTGCCATCGTCAGCAATAATTTTATCAATCTCTGCTGGTTGAACACTCATGATTGCCGCGGCACTACGCTCACGTGAACAACCACATTCAAAGCTTACTGGTTGTGGTTCAAATAATTGCACTTGCTCTTGGTGGTAAAGACGATATAGCACATCTTGTGCTTCAAGCGTAAATAGCTCATCATCTTTAACTGTTTCAGTTAGCGCTTCTAAATGTTCAAAGTCGCCTTCTGTGCCGGTGCCATCTGGCATGATTTGTAATAACATTCCCGCCGCTTTTACTTGGTCGTCAATTGCGCCAGTACGTAACCAGATACGGGTTTTTAATTGCTCTGAATTTTTGAAGTAACTTTCAAGACACTCAGCCAGTGTATCGCCATCAAGACCCACAACACCTTGGTAACGCTCACCCTTGGTCGGCGTAATGGTGATCACCATATGACCTTTACCCATTAAGTCATGAATAGTTCCCGCTTTTACATCGCCATTCCAGCGCGCTACACCACGTAGTTGCTGATTATGATCGCCGTTGATTACCGCTAAGCTTACAGGACCATCACCTTGTACTTGAACGGTAATAGAACCTTCAAATTTTAAGGTTGCCGTTAATAGGCTGGTTGCTACCAATAATTCACCCAATAATGTTGCTACGGGTGCTGGGTAGTTTTTATCCGCAATAATTTGTTGGTAAGTTTGACTTACTTGTACCAATTCACCGCGAACAGCTGCGCCGTCGAAAAGGTAACGGTTTAAACTATCGTTTGTCATGAGTATGTATTCTCCAACTATAGAGCCAACCCAATAAAGGGATAAAATGAACAGTAATTACTTTATGGTCAACGCCGCAACCAAGGCGGGTTAAACCGTTGCAATAAAGCACTCATTGTTGAAATTATAATTTAATAGGTTGGCACTGAGTTATTTATTCAGATGCGTTAATATTTTTGAATCGCATAATATCGCGACGTTGCTTTTTATCCGGTCGTTTTTCTGGACTTGGATTGTCATAAGCATTGAGTTTGCGCATTTTTGCTGTCTGTTCGCGGGCTGTAATACTTTCAGCCGTTTCTCGATAGAGCAGTTGTGCTTCTGGTGCGCCACGGCGGCAGTCAGAAATTTGTTCGATGATAAGGATTTTCTCATCGTTACCCTGCCGTAATTTTACCGTTGCGCCAAGCTCAATAATTTTACTTGGTTTTGAGCGTTGGCCATTGTACTGCACTTTACCGCCATCGATCATAGTGCGAGCAATTGAACGTGTTTTGTAAAAGCGGGCAGCCCATAACCATTTATCAAGACGAACCTGTTTAATATTCGAGGTGTTTTGACCCATCACGGTGCCTTTATTTGCTGAAACGATAAATTATCACATTCTGCTAATAACAACAGTAGTGCGACTATTTATTATAAATGGTGATATTAACCTAGGATTTCAATCACTGAATTAGAATTTATTACAAAAAATCAGTAAATTCTTAGATACTATGGCGTTTTGTTTGGATTATTAAATAGTATTTCAATGATTAACAGGCGATCATAGTCCATTCAATTTTAGAGTGCGGCTGCACTGTATTTCTCTGTTTAATGGTAGTTGGTATTTTAACAATGGATTTCACTATGCTTGCTTCAAAATGGTTTGCGACTGCAGCAACCAAACGCCCGTTATCATTACAATCTGTCACGCGTATTTTAACTTGTGGTTTGGTTGTGATATTGGCTTGGGTTATGGGGCGTTTAGTGTGGTCTATTGTCGAACCTGCTCCCATTGTTGCTCGTTGGCAACCTCTTGCGGTAACTGTGAATACCACCCAACAACAAATACCCGTCAATGAATTATTAAGCTTAAATTTGTTTGGTCGCTATCAAGCAAATGCCGCGCCTGTTATCAAAACACCGGTTAAACAAGATGCTCCTCAAACGCAATTACGATTAACGTTAGTGGGGGTGGTTGCCAGTTCAACGCCAGCAAAAGCTTTGGCTGTGGTGACCAATAACGGTAAGCAAAATACCTATGGCATCAATGAAGTGATTGATAATACGCGCGCAACCTTAATAGCTGTCTATAACGATCGCGTGATTATTCGAAATAATGGTCGTGACGAAACATTAATGCTTGAAGGATTGAAATTTACTAAGCCTTCGGCAGTGGCCATTGCAGCGTCAAAGAAAAACCGTGGCAATAGCGCTGAACTTGCCAAAATAAAACAAGAAATTTTATCTGAGCCACAAAGCTTATTTAGCTACATTCGTTTATCTCAGGTAAAAAAAGACGGCCAAATTGAAGGCTATCGCGTTAATCCAGGAAAAAATAGAATTTTATTTGATCAAGTCGGTCTTAAAGCCAATGACCTTGCAGTGAGTATTAACGGTAATAGTCTGACCGATCCTGCAATTATGGCCAAACTTTGGGGTGAGTTGTCTTCAGCCTCTGATTTTACACTGACGGTTGAACGCAACGGTCAGTTACATGATATCCACATAGAGCTGCAATAACACTTTAGTGCTTAGCTTGAAATGAATATGCGATTACGCAGGAGTTTTTTGTGAAAAAATGGATGGGAAAAAGTGCCCTATTGTTAGCGAGTGGCTTGTTGTGTAGTCAAGCAATGGCTGATGAATTAAGTGCCAACTTTAAAGGGACTGACATTCAAGAATTCATCAATATTGTTGGCCGCACCTTGCATAAAACAATCATTATTGATCCGGCTGTACGTGGGCAGGTCAATGTGCGCAGTTATGACTTATTGAATGAAGAGCAATATTACCGTTTCTTCCTTAATGTGCTTGATGTCTATGGTTATGCTGTTGTGACCATGGAAGATGGCGTCATGAAAGTTATTCGTGATAAAGATGCCAAAACAGCGGCGATTCCAGTGGTTGGCGCGAATGACAAAAACATTCCTGGTGATGCGGTTGTGACCCGTGTTATTGCGGTGAAGAATGTTTCAGTACGTGAGCTTTCGCCATTATTACGCCAGCTAAATGATAATGCTGGTGCGGGTAATGTGGTTCATTACGATCCTGCTAATATCATTATGATTACGGGTCGTGCTGCGGTTGTTAATCGCTTAGCTGAAATCATTGAGCGCGTTGACCGTGCTGGTAATAAAGACGTTACCGTCGTCTCGCTTAATAATGCATCAGCATCAGAAATGGTCCGCATTATTGATTCGTTGAATAAAAGTGCTGAAGCATCATCAACCCCGGGCTTTCTTATTCCTAAAGCTGTTGCCGATGAACGCACTAACTCAGTATTAATTTCTGGTGATCCTAAAGTACGCGAACGCTTAAAAAATCTGATTCATCGTTTAGATAAAGAGATGGCTGTCAGTGGCAATAGCCGCGTGTTTTATCTTAAATATGCCAAAGCTGAAGATTTAGTCGATGTCCTTAAAGGGGTATCTGAGAATGTGCAAGCATCAACGAAAGGCAGTGGTGGCCAAAGTCAGGGTTCAAATAAAGATGATGTCATGATCTCTGCTCATGCGCCAACAAACTCATTAATTATTTCAGCCCCCGCTGATGTGATGAAGCGTCTTGAATCCATTATCTCTCAACTGGATATTCGTCGTGCTCAAGTCCACATTGAAGCGATGATTGTTGAAGTACAGGAAGGTGAAGGGGTCGACTTTGGGGTTCAGTGGGGCTCTCAAGATGGTGGTGTGGTTCAGTTTGGTAACAGCAGTGCACCGATTGGGGGATTATTATCAGCCCAAGAAGCAGGTAAAGATACCACCACCACAGAAACACGTTACGATTCTGATGGTAAACCTTACACTTACCAAACTACTGAAAGTGGTGATTTAGCACCAATGGCAACCTTCCTTGGTGGTGTTAAAGGTGCTGCGGCGGCTATTGCATTGGGCGATTGGACCGCGTTGGTTACTGCCGTGCAATCAAACCGTAATGTTAATGTGCTTTCTACGCCAAATATTACTGTGCTTGATAATCAAGAAGCAAACTTATCGGTTGGTCAAGAAGTGCCTGTTACTACTGGCTCACAAACGGGTTCAAATAATGATAATCCGTTTACCACCGTTGAACGTAAAGATGTCGGTATTCAACTGAAAGTCACGCCACAAATTAACGAGGGTGACTCGGTACAAATGAAGATTGAGCAAGTGGTATCACAAGTTGCCGATGCTAACGGTGCGGTTGATATTCGATTTGATAAGCGTGAACTAACAACGTCAGTATTAGTTAAAGATGGCAACATGATTGCACTGGGTGGTTTGATGCAAGAGAAAACCCTTGAGTCAGAGCAAAAAGTGCCGATTTTAGGTGATATTCCGGTATTGGGGGCGTTATTCCGTTCGACCAATAACCAAACTGAAAAAACCAACTTGATGATTTTTATTCGTCCAACGATTTTACGTGATGGCATGAGTGCCGATGGCATGACGCAGCGTAAATATAACTATATTCGCGCCCAACAGTTGTATCAAGCGGATAAAGGCATGCGTTTAATGGATGCTGAAATGCCGGTTATTCCCAAATATGGTGATGACATGGCATTGCCAGCAGAAGTTCGAGCGTTTGTATCACAGTTGGAGAAACACTAATGGCAGATGAGTCTTTGGCGTTAGAAACAGCAGTCTTATTTCGATTGCCGTTTTCTTTTGCTAAGCGCCATCATGTTGTGATTGAAGCCAATCAACAAGGATGGCAGTTGTATTATTGCGGTCAATTATCAGCCATCGTATTAGCGGAAGTACGACGGGTGGTTGGCGAGGGTTTTTATCCGGTTGCACTATCAGAGTCGCAATTTGAGCAAAAGCTTACCGATGCTTATCAACGTGATTCGTCAGAAGCTCGCCAATTAATGGAAGATTTAGGTTCTGACAGTGATGACTTTTTCTCGTTAGCGGAAGATCTTCCTGAAACGGAAGATTTGCTAGAGTCGGAAGATGATGCGCCAATCATTAAATTGATCAACGCGATGTTAGCCGAAGCCATCAAAGAAGGGGCGTCTGATATTCATATCGAAACCTTTGAAAAAGTATTGTCGATTCGTTTTCGGGTCGATGGCATGTTGCGCGAAGTACTTCAACCCAGCCGCAAGCTAGCACCGTTGTTAGTGTCACGTATTAAAGTCATGGCAAAATTAGATATTGCAGAAAAACGGATTCCACAAGATGGTCGTATTTCATTACGTATCGGTGGCCGTGCGGTAGATGTGCGGGTGTCAACCATGCCGTCGTCACATGGCGAACGGGTGGTATTGCGTCTACTAGATAAAAATGCCACTCGTCTTGATTTACATAGTCTTGGTATGACCGCTACAAACCATGAAGCGTTTAGAAAGATCATTGATCGCCCGCATGGGATTATTTTGGTCACCGGTCCTACGGGTTCGGGTAAATCAACCACCCTATATGCTGGCTTGCAAGAGTTAAACAGTGCAGAGCGCAATATTCTAACGGTTGAAGATCCTATTGAATTTGATATCGATGGTATTGGTCAAACGCAGGTAAACAGTAAAGTTGATATGACGTTTGCACGTGGTTTGCGAGCCATTCTTCGTCAAGATCCTGATGTGGTTATGATTGGTGAGATCCGTGATTTAGAAACCGCAGCGATTGCCGTTCAAGCCTCATTAACGGGCCATATGGTGCTATCAACGCTGCACACTAATACCGCTGTTGGTGCGATCACTCGTTTGCGTGATATGGGAATCGAACCTTTCTTGGTGTCATCATCGCTATTGGGTGTACTAGCTCAGCGATTAGTCCGTACTTTATGTGCTGAATGTCGTCAACCTTATGAAGCTGATACTGAGCAGAAGAAACTGTTTAGATTAGCAGCAACAGATAGCTTGACATTGTATCGCCCTTGCGGCTGTGACAAATGTAATTTTAAAGGTTATCGCGGCCGTACGGGTATTCATGAACTGTTGCAAGTGGATGAGCGTGTACAAGAGTTAATTCATGCGGAAGCTGGCGAACAAGCGATTGAAAAGTATGTCCGTCAGACCACGCCTAGTATTCGTGATGATGGTTTAGATAAAGTGCGCCAAGGTATTACCACCCTTGAAGAAGTGATGCGCGTGACCAAGGAAAGCTAATGGCGGCATTTGAATATAAAGCATTAGATGCCAAAGGCCGCCATAAAAAAGGTGTGCTAGAGGGCGATACTTCGCGTCAAGTTAGGCAGCAGCTACGTGAAAAAGGGCTAGTGCCGATTGAGGTTAATCAAACTTCAGGCCAAGGTAAAAAAACAGCGTCTGCACCCAGTAAGTTTACTTTTAGACGCGGTATTAGTACCAATGAATTAGCACTGATCACGCGTCAGTTAGCGACCTTGGTACAAGCCTCAATGCCATTGGAAGAATGTATTAAGGCGGTGGCGGAACAAAATGAAAAGCCGCGCTTGAAAAATATTTTACTCGCGGTGCGTTCACGAGTGGTTGAAGGTTATACCTTGGCTGACAGTATGGCGGAATACCCGCATGTGTTTGATCAATTATTCCGCGCCATGGTGGCAGCGGGTGAAAAATCAGGGCATTTGGATACCATTTTAAATCGCTTAGCTGATTACAGTGAAAATCGTCAACAAATGCGTAGCAAGCTTCAACAAGCGATGATTTACCCATTAATGTTAACGTTAGTGGCGGTGTCGGTGGTGGCGTTCTTGTTGGCAACGGTGGTACCGAAAATTGTTGATCAATTTGTACAAATGAACCAAGGCTTACCCGCAATTACGGAAGTGTTATTGGCTGCCAGTAATTTCGTGCAACATTGGGGATTGCTGGTGGTGATTGTGATTGTGGCTTTAATTGCTTTAATCAAAACAGCCCTTAAAAAACCCACTTTTCGTATGAAGTGGGACCGTACCATCTTGCGTCTGCCTGTTATTGGTAAAGTTGCACGGGGGTTGAACACCTCTCGTTTTGCTCGAACACTCTCTATTTGTACTTCAAGTGCGATCCCATTATTAGATGGTATGAAAGTCGCGTCAGACGTGATGACTAACACTTATGTTAATAAGAAGATTTTAGATGCGGCAGATCGAGTCCGTGAAGGAGCAAGCTTACGGGTTTCGCTGGAAAAAACGGCACTGTTTCCACCGATGATGTTACATATGATTGCCAGTGGTGAACGCAGTGGTGAGCTTGAGCAAATGCTGACTCGTGCGGCGGATAACCAAGATCGTGATTTTGAATCATTAGTGAATATGGCGTTAGGGGTGTTTGAGCCGTTATTGATTGTCGCCATGGCAGGGGTGGTGATGTTTATCGTTATTGCGACCTTGATGCCGATTATTGAATTAAACAATATGGTTGGAATGTAATTTTTCTTTTGGAGGGTAAATAATGCAACAAAAACAACGTGGTTTTACGCTGTTAGAAGTAATGGTCGTTATTGTGATTCTAGGGGTATTGGCAAGCTTAGTGGTGCCAAACCTATTAGGAAATAAAGAAAAAGCAGACCAACAAAAAGCGGTAACCGATATTAGTTCTTTAGAACAATCATTGGAAATGTACAAGTTGGATAACAGCGTCTTTCCAACCACAGATCAAGGTTTAGATGCGTTGGTTACTAAGCCATCATCGTCACCTGAACCACGTAACTACCGTGATGGTGGTTACATTAAGCGTCTACCTAAAGATCCATGGGGCTATGAATATCAATACGTGATGCCTGGTGAACACGGTGCGGTTGATATCTTTAGTCTTGGTGCTGATGGTCAAGAAGGCGGTGACGGTATCAATACAGATATCGGTAACTGGAACATGTTGAACTACAAGAAATAAAGCTAAAAATGATGATGAAACGGAATGCAGGTTTTACTCTAATTGAAATTATGTTGGTGTTAGTGTTATTAGCCACCAGTGCGGTCGCTGTGGTATCGACGTTACCCAATAATAAACGTGATGAGGTCAAAGAACAGGCACAACGCTTTCATCATTTAGCTCAACTCTTGGGTGAAGATGCAATGTTAAATGGGGTCGATTATGGTATTCGTATCGAACCCCATCAATACCATTTTTTAAAATTAACTCAAGATGGTTGGCAGCCGCTAGAAGACGTTAAATTTTTTACTGATGTCAAACTTGAGGCCGGTATTACGACAACAGTGGCTATTGGCGGAGCATGGAAAGATAAGGACCGACTTTTTAAATCTGATTCAATGTTTAAAAATGACGACATATTTAAAAAGTCTGATCAGGAACAGAAACAACTACCGCCACAAATTGTGGTGATGGCGAGTGGTGAATACACCCCATTTACGGTCAGTTTTGAAGTTGATAAGCAACATCAATTTTGGCAAGTTGTTGCGGATGAAGTGGGGAATTTAGTGTTATTAGCCCCAGGGCAAACATTGGAACAATACCTGTCTGCGCAAGCGTTATCAGCGCAGGAGCGATCGTAATGAAACGCTCACAAGGGTTCACATTGTTAGAAGTGTTGGTTGCGTTAGCTATTTTTGCCGTCGCAGCATTAAGTGTGGTGCGAGCAGTCAGTCAAAACTTAAATAGCTTAGGTTATTTAGAACAGAAAACGCTGGCATCAATGGTGGCTGATAATGAATTAGCGCAATTGCATTTAAGTGGCGAGTACCCAAGCTCAGTTAAGCGTGGTAAATCAACTTTAGCCGATCGAGAATGGTATTGGACTGTTACTAGCTCTAAAACACAACAAAAGCTCTTGCGCCAAATTGAAGTCTCGGTGGCTACCGATTCGCAGCGCAAACATTCAGTTATTACGGTAAAGACCTATGTCAGCAATTAATTATCGACGTCAACAAGGGTTTACTTTGTTGGAAGTTCTGGTGGCGATTGCGGTATTTGCGATGTTGAGCTTATCTGCCAATCAAGTGTTAACCAATGTGTTGCGCAGTGATGCGCAATCTAAAGATCACAATCAACGCTTACAAGCCATTCAACGCACCATGATCATGATGGATAATGATTTTCGACAGATTGTGGCGCGTAAATTTAGATCTGATGCTGAAAAACCAACGGATAATATTCTCCAGGCGAGTGAGTATTTATTAGATTCAAGCAGTGAAGGAATCACTTTTGTTCGTGGTGGTTGGCAAAATCCGCAAGCAATGTTTCCTCGTGGTGATGTTACGCGTGTCGGTTATCGTATTATCGACGATAACTTAGAGCGGGTATGGTTTCGTTACCCTGATACTGTGACGGGGGCTAAGCCGTTGGTACGCGTGTTATTAACGGGTGTCACCGATTTAAAGTTTGAATTTTATTATGATAAACAATGGCACCAAAAATGGGATAAAGCCAAGACCTTGCCTGCGGGTATCAAAGTTATTATGACCTTAAAAAAATTGGGTGAGATTGAGCGGATTTATTTATTACCCACTTCTTCGTTGACGAGTAACAAGCAGGAGCAAGAGGGATGATAAAGCAACGCGGGGTCGCACTGATTGTGGTGTTATTGCTTGTTGCCTTGATGAGTTTGTTAGCGGTACAAATGACAGAGCGGTTGCAACTCAATTTTCATCGCGTTCAAAACCAAGTCGAGCATCAACAAAGTTATTGGTACAGCTTAGGAATTGAAGCATTAGCATCACAAGCTTTAAAACAAAGCCTTAAAGACAGTAAAACCGTAAACTTAATCCAAGCATGGGCTGTCGGTGAGCAAAGTTACCCTCTAGACAGTAATGCGGTAATCAGTGGCAATTTAACGGATAAACAGACCTGTTTTAATCTTAATGCTTTTAAAAATATTAAGGCGAGTGCTGGTAGTAGTAAGCAGCCTTTTTTAGTGAAGTATTTACAAAACATTCTTACAGAATCAGGTGTAGATGACTACGAAGCTGAAGTGATCGCAGATTCAAGTTGGGAGTTTGTGGATGATAACACCACAGTTGAGTCAGCTTACGGCGCGGAAGACAGTACTTATGAAAGCTTTCAGCCTCCTTATGTAACTGCCAATGATTGGCTGGCTGATGGCAGTGAGTTTAGAGCGATTAACGGTGTATCGAATAAAATTTATGAGCAACTCAAAGGGTTAATCTGTGCGTTACCGACCGATGAGATGTTGCTTAATGTGAATACCATTACCGAAAAACAAGCAGTGTTGCTGTCTGCCTTATTTGCACCGTCGTTATCATTAGATGATGCGAAAAAAATTATTCGTGATCGTGATAATAAGCATACCGTGTGGGACAGTGTGGCTGATTTTATGAAGTTAGTGCCACAACCGCCAGTGAAAAATGCGGATTCAGGAAAAGATAAGACGGCAACTGAAATGGAAAAATATTTAACTGTTACCAGTCATTATTTTTCGTTAGATGCTGAAATAAAAGTAGACCGTGCCCGAGTGCGAGCCGTGGCATTATTTAATCGTGATGATAAGAACAAGGTGACGGTCGTTCGTCGCCAGTATGGAGGAATCCGTGAGCGAATTTCTGACGATAAGGCTAAGTAGCCGGCCGGAAATGCCGGTGCAATGGCTAGTCTGGTCGCCACTGCAAAATGAAGTGATAGCCTCGGGTCAGTTAGCTGATATTAACCAACTAGGTGAATTAACTGAATATGCTATTACTCGTCCTGTTTATGGTTTAGTACCAACCAGTGAGATGCTGTTAACACAAGTCGCGATCCCTGCCGGCAGTAGCCGTCAGTTAGCGGCAGTATTACCGTATTTACTTGAAGAAGAGCTGGCTCAAGATGTCGATAGTTTACATGTGCAGTTATTGAAACGTGATAACGATATTGCGACAGTTGCAATTATTGAACATCAAAAAATAGAGGCATGGTTAGCTGCATTTAGTGAATGTGGCATTGAGCTTAAAAAACTGATTCCAGATTGTTTATGTTTGCCTATGTTTAATGATGGCTATAGTGCGGCTGAAATTGATGGACAGTGGCTCATTCGACAATCAGAAGCAATGGGCGTGTGTGCTGACTCTAGTTGGTTAGGTGCATGGATCACCGCTCAAAAAGCACCCATAATCATTGAAACCCCTGTCGATACTGCTGACGACGACAATGGTGATACTGCCGTCGAGGTTGAAGCAGAACTATTAGCTGAAGAAGTCGAATCGATTGTTGCGGCGACGGAGAGTTTGGCGCAAGTGACGATTCATCACTATACGCCAGCACCATCAAACACCCCAGGTCATTGGCAACCACAAGCGCCGGAATTGGTAATGCAGCTGTTGGCGATAGGGGCTGCAGAATCTAAAGCTACCTTGTTATCAGGGCCGTATAAACCACAAGCAGCATGGCGTAAGCATTTACAACCATGGCGCAAAGTTGCAATCACGGCGGCAGTGGTATTAATTGCGCTTATTGGTGAGCAAGTACTAACTACGCAGCGTTTAGAACAACAAGCAAATGCGTATCGAGCTGAAAGTGAGCGTATTTTTCGTCAAGTTTTGCCACAGTTTAAACGTATTCCTTCGCAGAGTTATTTGAAAAATCAAATGAATGCGGCATTAAAGAGTTTAGGTGGACATGGTGAACAAAATGGCATGCTAATGTGGTTAAGCGAATTAAAGCCCGCATTAACGAAAGTGCCAACGATTAAGATTGTTAACCTTAAATATGATCAAACTCGAGGCGAATTGCGCTTGCAGGCAACGGCGGCAGGATTTCAAGATTTTGAACAATTACGCAGTGCATTAGCGACCCAGTTTGTGGTTGATCAAGGCCAGTTAACCAAACAAGATAATTTAGTTAGTGGCGCTGTGGTATTGAGGAGAAAAGCCTAATGGCAGAGATAAAGTCATGGTGGAAAGCCCTCAGTCAACGAGAACAACATTTACTGCTTGGGGCTGGCAGCGCGTTAGTGATTGCAATTCTTTATTGGGGAGTATGGCAACCGTTAAATCAACGTGCAGCTGATGCTCAAAATAAAATCAATCAACAGCGTCAGTTATTAAACTGGGTTGAGCATAAAGCGAATCAAATTACAGCACTTAAACGTGCGGGTGGAACGGTAAATGTGAGTGATGAGGGACTTAACCAAGTTATTAATGAAACCACGACGCGATTTAAAATTGATTTGATTCGAATGCAGCCACGTAATGATGCGTTACAAGTGTGGGTGCAACCACTGCCGTTTGATACGCTTGTTAATTGGCTGGTGTATTTGCAGCAGAGTTTCGGTATTAATACGCAGTTTATTGATCTCTCAAAAACCGATAAAAACGGTATGGTTGAAGTTAACCGTTTGCAGTTAGGGCGAGGATAAGCGTGAAATTTAAATTAGCGATTGGTGTCAGTTTTGGTGCGGTATTTATAGCAAGTTTAGTCACTCATCTTCCCGCCAGTTGGTTGTGGCAGTCTGCGCCTAAAATACAAGGTCTCGCTATAGAAGGGATATCAGGTACACCATGGCAAGGATCGGCAGCCAATGTACGCTGGCAAAATCAACCTTTTGGTCGGTTGCAATGGGATATGCAATTAGGACGATTATTGCAAGGTGAATTAGCGTTTAATGTTCGCTTTGGTAAAGGCAGTGAATGGCAGTTACAAGGACAAGGTTTAGTGGGTTACAGCTTATCTGGTCCATTTGCTGAAAAACTGCTGTTATCGATGCCTGCGGCGCAAGCCGTATCACAAGCGCAGCTTCCTGTTCCAGTATCTATCGATGGTAATTTAGAACTCACGGTTAGAAATTATCATTATGCTGCCCCTTATTGTAAAACGTTGAATGCAACATTAGCTTGGGTTCAAGGTGCGGCAGAAACGCCGATGGGAACGATTAAACCTGGGCCTGTTTTTGGTGATCTTAGTTGTGAAAAAGGTGCGATTGTCGCTAAAGTAAAGCAAACCTCGTCGAATGTGAGTAGTGACTGGCATGCTAATTTAGCCACTAACCGTCAATATAAAGTTAATGGTTGGTTTAAACCTGGGGCAACGTTCCCTGAGAAGTTAGCGGCACAATTAAAATGGTTAGGCGACCCTAACACCAAGGGGCAGTATTCACTGAAGTATTCAGGACGTTTGTAGCGTTGGTTACCGTTTTAATCATTAATTTATTAATAATAGGCAGTCGATTACGGCTGCCTTGTTATTTCTGATGATTATTTACTTTTAATTCGCGTAAGCTTTTCTTATTCTGGTGGTGCTTTTCATTAAACAGGGCCTTATAAATGGCGTTCAGCAAAGATAAACCCCAAATCTTAGCAGCCGAGGTTGTAGCACAATCACGACTCTTTAAAATTGAATCATTGGATTTACGTTTTTCTAATGGTGTCGAGCGTACTTATGAGCGTATGCAGCCAAGTGGTCGTCATGCGGTATTAATCGTACCTGTCACTGCTGATGGTGATTTATTATTGATTCGTGAATATTCTGCCGGTACTGAGCGTTATGAATTAGGTTTTCCGAAAGGATTAATTGATGCTGGTGAAAGTGCATTAGCTGCGGCAAACCGTGAGTTAAAAGAAGAAATAGGCTTTGGTGCACAGCGATTGCATCCCTTAAAAGAAGTGATTTTAGCGCCATCGTATTTTTCAAGTCGAATGACATTGTTTGTGGGACAAGATTTATATCCTGAGCGTTTAGAAGGTGATGAACCTGAGCCTCTAGAAATTGTACGGTGGCCATTAGCTCAAGCAGAAGATCTACTTAATCACCTAGATTTTGCCGAAGCGCGTAGTATCAGTGCCTTATTTTTAGCGCTGAAGTATTTAGCTTGCGAGGAATGACTAATGACATTAAATCATCTTATTACTGATGTTATCGATATTGCCCAAGAATCAGGTCGGTTGATCTTAGATATTTATCAACAAGGACAGTTTGAGCAGCAAATCAAATCAGATAATACGCCAGTAACCAGCGCTGATTTAGCGGCTAATAAATTAGTGATTGAGCGATTATCCCAATTAACCCCTGACATTCCCGTACTGTCAGAGGAAGACACCGCAATAGCATTAGCTGAACGTAGTCAGTGGCCCCGCTATTGGTTAATCGATCCCTTAGATGGTACTCAAGAGTTTATAGCGGGTAGTGGTGATTTCGCGACAATTATCGCGTTAATTGATAATAATAAGCCGGTAATGGGAGTGGTGTATGCGCCTGTATCTGGCGTGACGTATTATGCGGCGCAAGGTCAAGGGGCACATAAAATAACTGCGGCTGGTGAAACCAGTACGATCTCAACGACTAAACATCAGTTGCCATTACGTGGGTTAACTATCGCTATTAGCCGTCGACAAGATATTGATACCACTAAGGCGCGGTTTGATAGCCAATATCATTATGATCTCGTTGCATTAGGCTCTGCTTCGCTAAAAGCTTGTTTAGTTGCGGAAGGGGGCGCTGATTGCTACCTACGATTAGGGCCTACGGGTGAGTGGGATACTGCTGCGACTCAGTGTATTGTTGAAGAAGCGGGCGGACGTATTTTTAATACCCATATAACGCCATTATCTTATAACCAGCGTCAGACTTTAGAAAATCCAAACTTTATTGTGCTTGGCGATGAGCAATTACCGTGGGCATCGATTCTAACGGCAGATGATCGCTTAATGGGCGCAGAATAGTTCATCGACCACATACAAAAACGGAGCCTCAATGGTTCCGTTTTTTGTATCGGTTATTTATGGCTCACCAATAAGAGACTATCAATGGTGATTCTAGAACAAACGGTTAAGGCCATTTAATGCCGCAACGCGAAACGCTTCTGCCATGGTTGGATAATTAAAGGTAGTATTGGCAAAATATTCAATAGTATTACCTTCTCCTTTTTGCTCCATGATAGCTTGGCCGATATGAATGATTTCAGCCGCTCGTTCACCAAAGCAGTGAATACCTAAAATAGCTTTGGTTTCACGGTGAAATAATATTTTCAAACTGCCGACTTCTGTACCTGCGATCTGAGCTCGAGCTAAATGTTTAAATTGCGAGCGACCCACTTCATAAGGAATTTTTGCAGCGGTTAACTGTTGCTCTGTTTGGCCGACAGAACTGATTTCTGGCAGGGTATAAATTCCGGTTGGAATATTTGCAATTAATTGTCCTTGAGCTTTGCCTGTACTGATCGCTTGCGCGACAAAACGTCCTTGATCATAGGCAGCGCTGGCTAGGCTAGGGTAACCTATAACATCCCCCACGGCATAGATATGATCTACGGTTGTTTGGTAGTTATTATTCACCTGTAGTTGCCCACGAGAATCAGCCTCTAAACCGACCTTATCTAGGGCTAGTTTGTCAGTGTTACCGGTACGGCCATTGGCATACAGTAAGCAATCTGCTCGCATTTTCTTGCCTGATTGTAAGTGCAGAATAACCCCATCATCGGTTCCTTCAATGGTTTCAAAAACCTCATCGTTACGAATCATAGTACCTGTATTACTAAGGTGATAAGACAACGAATCAGACATCTCATTATCAAGGAATTCTAATAGTCGTTGGCGAGTATTAATTAAATCAACTTTGACCCCGAGCCCTCTAAAAATAGACGCATATTCACAGCCAATAACCCCCGCACCATAAATTAAAATATGTCGAGGATCATGGGCTAATTGTAAAATTGAATCGCTGTCATAAACACGGGGATGCGTGAAATCAACGGTGGCGGGTTGGTAGGGACGAGAGCCCGTGGCAATAATAAATCGCTCAGCACTAAAATGGTCAACACTGCCATCATAGGTGGTAACACTGACACTAGATGAGCTAATAAATTGCGCTTCACCATGAATGATTTGGCAATGGTTGCGATCATAAAACCCTTGTCGCATTCGAGTTTGTTTACTCACAACTTCAGTTGCGTGGTGCAATATTTGACTAAAGGTTCGGTGGAGGGTCGAGGTGTCATTACAATACAGAGGATTTTGGTTAAATTCGATAATACGACTGACGGCATGACGTAATGATTTTGATGGAATGGTTCCCCAGTGGGTGCAACCGCCTCCGACACTGTCTTCGCGTTCGATAATTGCGACTTTAAATCCAGCCTTCGTTAGCCCCATTGCCGCCCCTTCACCGCCAGGACCACTACCAATAATGATGACATCAAAATGGTTTTGAGAAGCAGGTAGGTTATTTGTCATAAAGTCATTCCTTGATTATGTCTTTCCATCTTACATTAACATTATGGTAACGATTTACCAGATAACGATGCATGGGGGAATGACGATATCTCGAAGCGGCTCACGAAGTTTTTATCATTAATCAATCGGTATGGATCGAGATTGGTTATTAAACCAGCGCCACGTTTTGTGACGTAAAATCGTAATTGATCTCAATCTGGCTTTGCGTCAGTCGCGCTCTCGCTTTACTATGTGAGAGTCTCGCGTCGTTGCTATGGCGCAGATGTTACTGTGTAAACAGAGTATCATTGTAATAAAATCACAGAGAAGCAGATAATAGATGGGAATTAGGGCTCAGCAAAAAGAAAAAACTCGGCGTTCATTGATTGATGCCGCTTTTAGCCAGTTAAGTGCCGAGCGAAGTTTTTCTAATTTAAGTCTACGTGAAGTTGCGCGTGAAGCGGGTATTGCTCCAACATCATTTTACCGTCACTTTAAAGACATGGATGAATTGGGGTTAACCATGGTTGATGAGGGGGGGTTAATTCTTCGTCAATTAATGCGTCAAGCTCGACAGCGTATTGCTACTGAAGGCAGCGTGATCCGTACCTCGGTAGAGACTTTTATGGAATTTATAGAAAGTAGTCCTAACGTATTCCGCTTACTGCTTCGTGAGCGTTCTGGTACATCAACGGCTTTTCGTGCTGCGGTTGTACGAGAAATACAACATTTTGTGGCTGAACTGACTGAGTATCTTGAAGCGAAAACTGGGGTAACTCATGAAGAAGCTTATACACAAGCTGAAGCGTCAGTAACATTGGTCTTTAGTTCAGGAGCAGAGGCCCTTGATCTAGATTGTCATGCTCGTGCTGAGCATGCAGAAAGACTGATTATGCAACTTAGAATGATTGCAAAAGGTGCTTATTGGTACCGTAAAGAGCGTGAGCGTCGAGAGCTCAGGCAGAAACTATAATCTTATTTTGATTTTGGTGAAGTATATATGGAAAAGCAACAACTTAAAGCTGAGCGTAAGACACTTATTTTATCTGTAATAACAGGTGTTTGTGGCTACGGTACTTTGGCGGTATTGTTTTCAAGTTATGTAACATTCTCTATTTTCCCTGTCTTGGCATTTGCTATGGCAGTGTACTGTTTATATCAAGAATACATGCGTAAACCGATGGCAGAAGGCGTGCCTGCACTTGCTAGTGCATGTTTCTTCGTTGGGGTATTTGGTTATGCGGCATTTATTCGTGCTGAATACCCTGATATGGGATCAAATTTCATTCCATTAATGATTACATTGGCATTGCTATTTTGGGTGTCGTACAAAATGGGTGTCATGGATAAGAAAGACCAAAAAACAGCGTAAGTAATACTTGCTGTTATTTGAAAAAGAAAAAGGCGCTGATAGCGCCTTTTTTATTTTTATCTTTTGAGGATCACTGCTTATTTGCGCTCTAGTAATACACCGGCTTCCATATGGTGGGTGTAAGGGAATTGGTCAAATAAGGCAAATCGAGTAATATTGTGGGTTTCAGTTAAGATGGCTAAATTGTCACGTAATGTCTCTGGGTTACATGAGATATACATGATGTTGTCGTAGCCTTGTACCATGCGGCAAGTACCATCATCCATACCTGAACGTGGTGGATCGACAAAAATGGTGTTGCAGTTATAGCTTTGTAAATCAACATTCTGATCTTTTAGACGACGGAATTCACGTTTACCTGCCATTGCATCAGTAAAGTCTTCCGCAGACATACGAATAATTTGTACGTTTTCAATATTGTTTACCGCAATATTGTATTGTGCTGAATCAACCGATGGTTTTGCTAGTTCAGTTGCCAGTACTCGCTCAAAGTTTGGCGCAAGTGCTAATGAGAAATTACCATTACCACAATACAATTCCAGTAAATCACCTGCACTGTCTTGAGTACAATCGACAGTCCATTCCAGCATCTTCTGTGCAACTTCACCGTTAGGTTGGGTAAAGCTATTTTCAACTTGCTTGTAAGTCAGTGCTTTATCGTGAACCTTTAATTGTTCAATAACGTAATCTTGATCTAAGACGATTTTCATCTTACGCGCACGACCGATAAGGTTTAGTTTAAACCCTTCATCATTTAAGCGTTGCTTTAGCTGTTTGGCTGCGACTGTCCATTCATCATCAAGTTGACGGTGATACAACATCGAAACTAAAATTTCACCACTTAACGTAGATAAGAAATCTACTTGGAACAGTTTGTGACGCAGGGTTTTTATTGGCTTAATTGCTTCAAGCAACATTGGCATTACATCATTAATTAAACGACTTGCAGCCGGGAATTGATCAACACGGTATTTTTCACGGGTGTGTTGATTAAACATGATGTAATACAGCTCTTCGCCTTCGTGCCAAACACGAAACTCTGCACGCATACGGTAATGCTCTGCAGGAGAGGCAAACACCTCTAATTCAGGCGTTTCAAAATCACTAAGTAGATCTTGAATACGCGCTGCTTTTTCATCCAACTGGGGCTGGTAATCAGCGATATTAAGGACGGTGGATGTCATAGTGTGTGCCTCGACTGCTCAAAATAAGACCGCAGATTTTATTGTATTGCACACTGATGTCCAGTGTTGATCCAAATTAAAATATTCATGTATCCAAAAATTCATAACTAATACCAAACAAAACTAGACATAAAAGCAATACAACACTAGCATTCGCGCTGTGCTGGTTAAGCCTTGGAAGGCTCGGGAATACGGTGTGAATCCGTAACTGACGCGCAGCGGTAATAGAGAACGAACGCACATGGATGTAATCCAAACACTGTTGATGCTCCCTACAAATAATCACAGTATTATTTAGTATAGTGGCAATGGGAAGTTGTTGCCTAGGCGACCTGATGGTCATGCTCTTAAGTCCGAATACCAACCAGCAAGACAAGCATATTGCTTTGTTATAAACGCGACTTAGGACAATTGTAATGAAAAAATCCCTTTTAGCAGCGACGGTAGCGTCGTTGTGTCTCCCTTCTTTTGCTTCATTTGCAGCAGACACTACATCTGATGATGTGATGGTGGTAACCGCTAACCGCTTTGAACAACCTATAACCTCAGTATTAGCTCCTTTTAATGTTGTGACTCGTCAAGACATCGATAAAGTACAAGCTAAAACACTCACTGAAGTGTTGAGTTTATTACCTGGGGTACAGATCACTCAAAATGGTGGGCGTGGGCAAAGTTCTAGTATCTTTGTTCGTGGTGCAAACTCAGATCAAGTTTTAGTTTTGGTTGATGGTATTCGTATGGCTCGCTCCGTGGCGGGTAATGTAGATTTCAATCAAATTCCATTAACTCAAGTACAGCGGATTGAATTTACTCGTGGTGCTCGCGCGGCAATTTATGGCTCTGAAGCTATTGGTGGTGTGATCAATATCATTACCTTAACAGGAACAGATACGCCATCAAAAACGAAATTAGATTTGGGTATTGGTAGCCATAATTATCAAGAGGCGAATGTTTCTGGTGCGTATAAAATCGGTGATAACAGCGTATTACAAGTTGCAGCCGGTTATGAAAACGATAAAGGCTATAATGTTCATCCTCAACCAGGATTGAATGATGGCGATAAACATGGTTTTGATAGCCGTAATGCATCATTAGCACTGCATCACAAATTTACCGATCAAATCTCGGGTTTTGTTGCGACTCGCTGGTATAAAAATCACTCTCAATATGATGGTTCTAGTGTGTATTCTGGCCATCAGTATGTGAGATCAGAAACTGAATTTAATGATTATTCTGCGGGTTTAAAATATGCGCAGGATAGCTATAAGTCATCACTGATTCTTGATTATCAAAAACAAGATAATCTTGACCTGATCGATAAAACCAACGCCGTTAATCGTAAGGACCAATATCACCAACGTAATGTTCAATGGCATAACCAATATCAATTACTATCAACATTGTCAGTGAGTGGCGGTATTGATTGGCGCCAAGAGCAGTGGAATGATTTAACGGGGTTTGCGGGTAATAAAGAACGCGATAATACTGGTTATTATGCGATTGGCTTATGGGATTACTCTCCAGTTAGTATCGAAACCAGTGTTCGTCTGGATGATAATCAGCAGTATGGTACCCATTCAACGTATAATATTGCTGGTGGCTGGTATTTAAATGACAATATTCAGTTACGTGGTTCGTACGGCACAGCATTTAAAGCCCCTAATCTTTACCAACTTTACGTTAAAAGTGCTTGGTCAACGGGTAACCCTAATTTAAATCCGGAAACATCAAAAAATATCGATGTTTCGCTGCATGCTGATTACGATATTGCGAGCGTTGCTGTTACGGCTTATCAAATGCGCATTGATGATTTAATTGCTTATGTCGGCGGCACGCCATCGTATGACAACGTTAAAGGGGAAAGTAAAATTAAAGGTGTTGAAGTCGAAGCTGACTTTGATACGGGTATTATTACTCACCAGCTAAACTTTGATTTTAAAGATCCTCGAGATAGTGAAGGCCAACAGCTTATACGTCGTGAAAAATTCTCATTTAAATGGGTAGGTACGGCAAGTTATGGTGATCTAGATACCGCAGTGACGTACCAGTATCACGGTAAACGACCAGATATTTCAGATACTGAGCTATCAGCATATGATACGTGGGATATTGCCTTAACATACTGGCTACAACCCAAGCTTGCTTTAAAAGGGCGAGTAGCGAACCTTTTAAATGAAGACTACGAAACAGCTGGTGGTTACGTAATGCCGGGTAGAACTTACTATACCAGCATTAATTATCAGTTTTAATGTGTGATTTTTTATAGATCAAGGCCGCCATTGTGCGGCCTTTTTGATGGTGATAAATATGAAACAAAGAGTGATTATTAGTTGGTCATCAGGTAAGGATTCAGCATTAACGTTATGGCGGTTAATGAACGATCCTAATTATGAGGTTATTGGACTTTATACGACTTATGTGGGTAACGATGTTCCTTTTCAAGCAACGCCAATTGAGATTGTTAAACAACAAGCCTTGCTCATCGGTTTACCTTTAGTGTTAATTGAATTACCGAAGGTGTTTCCCGCTAATGATGTTTATCAACAAGCGATTGTTGATGGGTTGAAAAATTGTGAGTTACAGTTTGATAGTGTCGCTTTTGGTGATTTGTTTTGTAATGGTATTGTCGATTATCGCCGCCAATATATTGAACCTGCAGGCTGGGCCTGTGTGTTTCCATTACTTGGACAACCTAGTCATCAGCTAGCGAATGAAATAATTGAATGTGGTATTAAAACAAAATTGGTTACCATTGATAGTACCCAATTGGATATACATTTCTGCGGGCGTTGGTTTGATCATCAATTATTAACTGAATTACCACCGACCACTGATCTCTGTGGTGAGAATGGAGAGTTTCATTCGTTAGTTGTCGATGGCCCTTTTTATCAACAACCACTTAATCTGACTTGGTTAGAATGTGAGACTGATTCACGGTTTTGTTATCAACGCTATACACTGGTAGAGACTGACTCATCGCAGTATCATAACGACTCGATATCGTAATAAGGTAAGTGGTAGTGAAAAAAGTTGTCATTTTTGATTCAGGGGTGGGCGGTTTATCGGTGTATCAAGAGATCCATGCTTTACTACCTCAAGTACAGTTTATTTACGCTTTCGATAATGCCGCTTTCCCCTATGGTGAATTAGATGACGCAACATTAATAAAGCGTACTAATTATATTGTGACGTTATTAGCTAATCAGTATCAGGCTGATTTGGTGGTTATCGCCTGTAATACGGCCAGTACTATCGTTTTGCCTTCGTTACGTCAGCAGTTAACAATACCCGTCGTTGGCGTTGTTCCAGCAATAAAACCTGCCGCATTGATTAGCCAAACAAAATCGATTGGTTTATTAGCAACACCTGCAACCGTTAATCGAGCTTATACTCATCAATTAGTACAACAATTTGCTAATGGCTGTGAAGTTAAGATGATTGGTTCGACCCGATTGGTGGAGATGGCAGAGCAAAAGCTACGCGGTAAGTCGGTTGATATGGATGAATTAGCTGAAATTTTAGCACCATGGCAAGGTACTGTAGATAGTATTATTTTAGGTTGTACGCATTTTCCACTAATAAAACAAGAAATCCTATTGGCGCTAAGACATCAAGTAAATGTTATCGATTCAGGTAAAGCGATCGCTAAGCGCGTGGCATTATTATTAGCGTTACCAACTGAAGTAATGTCACCTATAACGCCGCTGATAAAGAACGTTACATATAGCAGCGCCGCAACATCAGATGCTGCGGCGCTGAATAAAAGCTTAAATGAAATGCAATTAGATATTATTCAAGATCTAAACTATCCGCATTTTTAGGTTCATTAGCTTCACGTACTTTTAGGGTACGTTGGCCATATTCTTGGTTGTTGAGTTGATCAATGGCATGTTCTGCGTCTTGACTATTCATAACAACAAAACCAAAGCCTCTACGTTTACCTGTGCGTTTATCCTTCATTAGACGCACAGCAAAAACATCGCCATGCTCTGCAAAAAGGTTTTTTACGTCGCTCTCATTAGCACGGTAAGGAAGGTTGCCAACATAAAGGGTTTTGCTACTTTGAGAAGGATCTAATTCATCGAGGATGAGATTTTTATTTTCTTGCATAAAGTGCAACGCCAATCCTGTTAGCATCGCACCAAGCGCAAAACTAATGGCTGGTGGAGTACTACTGAACATACTAAAGATTAAGGCGCCAATGATAGCGATAGCAATCACTGTTATTGTGGTTTGGTTATTTGATTTCATATTTAAAGTACATCTCAAAAGGGAAAGAGAAGAATGCGTTAATGGGTGTTTTAACATCAAGCTTACAATGATGCCAATTTTAATGGTCTGTAATCCATAATAATTGAGTATAAATATACTCGTATGAGCTTATTACAAACACATAGTTCACATTAGATGAAATAATCAGCAATTACATTATTTTTTTTTAAAAAGACTTGTCAGAGTGATCAAAGTCTCTATAATGCGGCTCCATCGAAAGGCGGTACGGTTAAACAGCCGATCAAGTTCAAACTTTTGATACTAGCTTTAAATTAAATAATTAGTTTGTAATTCGATGAATATCAAGATGATTGTTTTGCAAAAACATTTTCTTTTTACTTCTATAGTGAGAAGAGAGTCAAGAAGATATTTTAAACTAAAATTTCTTCTTGACTTTATTTGGATGGTGCGTATTATACGCCACCTGACTTGCTGAAGCGTAACGCGCTAAGGCATTGAAAGTCAACGTTCTTTAACAATTTGACCATGCAATCTGTGTGGGCACTCGTTGAATAGTTAAGTCGAAAGATTTATCAATGAACTGAGTGACCAATACAAATAACTACGGTTATTTGGCACAGTCAATTCATTACCATTCTGTTGGAATGGTAATAGCTTTAAAATTACTAAGGTAGTTTTGAAGTCAGTATTCATTGAGCCGTTTCGAAAGAGACAACAAAACTTTAATTGAAGAGTTT
>NZ_PYLV01000036.1:0-23928 GCF_003025475.1 Photobacterium sp. NCIMB 13483 | reverse complement strand
ATATTGCAGCATTACAACACTAAGCGGGGCCATAGTTATAACAACTATTTACCGCCAGTGGTGATGGAAACAGCCGCTTAATTTAAACACCTATAAAGGTGTACAGTTTTACTTGACCACTTCAAACCTGATCTTCCATTACCATAACTGCAACTGCCTTATTTTCTACTAACCAAAGTACCAACTGACTCAACACCACGTTATAACGCTTAAAACGACTATAAGTCACAGGCAAAACTTGTGCAAAATACGCAAAACGCGTTTCTTGGGTCCAAACAATACGACCAGCTTTACAGCATTAGCACTTACAACGATTACGGTTCTTATCCACCACAATCGCACGACCATTACACTCTGGACATACTTGGCCGTTCTGTTGAGTCGCTTCAGCAATCGCAGTCGCACATAACGCTGTTAATGCTTTTTCTGGATACACACCGCGCCAATCTTCCATTAAGCGTAATGTTTCACCTCTGGTCGCTATTTGCAGTTGTTTAAGTGCATGAACATCTCTTAGCCCTTCAACAAACAGTACCAACCACCCTACTGGCGATTCATGCCAACATAGCCCCACTACCGCCAATTGTTCTTCAGCAGACAATAACGCTTTACCACCACCAGATTGAGGATCGTAGTTGATACCTTTAATCGCAAATTTACTCAACAGGGTTTCGATTCTCATGCTGGTTGTGTTCCTTTGTTAATTCTAAAACTTGCCCAATTAAACGTTACCCACTTACCGTCTTCCATAATGCGGTCGACAGCTGCGCGGCCTAAAGTTGTTATAAGTTCATCACTCTGAAGGTTGGTAATCACCCCTGTTGGTTTTTCTAGGGTATAACGTTCATCAATGATGCGGTTTATCATTACTCGTTCATTATTGCTGTTGTGCTGAACGCCCAATTCATCTATCACCAGCAAATCAACATTACTCAGAAAACGAATCAGTGCTGTTTCACTGGTTGCTGAATCTTGACGGTAGGTATCACGAAATTTAAGCATCAATTCGGCAACGGTGATCACCACTACTGATCGGTGTCCATCGTATTCATGGTGAGATGGAACAAATTAAACAATCACTAGGTACTTGCCAACATTGTGGTGAGTCATTACCGGAAGGATGTGCAAAATTAAAGGCAGGAGGCTTATTTAAAGGTGATGCCCGTTGCTGGCACACCATGAATCGGGTTCGTCTTTCTAATTTTGTTAATACAACATGCGAATAAGGAATCAAACATGTTCGATTACAACAGCTACCCTACTGTAACCATCTCATATACCACAGAAAACAGCTTAAACGTGACACCGTCACACTATAAAAGTAAACAACAAAGCAACTACCGATATTCACCGCCACCAGCAAAAACTTATGCTGAACTTAATGAGCAATCAACACATCTTTTAATTAGTCACGTTGAAGTATTAGAGATGTTTCAAATCACAAGTCGAGCAACTATTTATAAGTGGCGACAAACACGCGGTTTCCCTGAACCAATCACACTGATGCCCTTACGTTGGTTACGTTCTGCGGTTGAAGAATGGAAAGATAATACCAGTCGGTTTGGAAAGCGGTTTTAGCAGCAAAGCGATCTTGGTGAGAGATCGCTTTGTTTATTTGAGCTAACTAATAATTAAATATTAACGTGTAGAGTTCAGATTCTAACCCAGTCACAGTTGATTAAAAATCAAAATGGGGAAGCCAAATTAATTCAACTACGACAACCATCTTACTTTAGAATTTCTCTCACTAAAAACGCCAGTAGGCTTATGGGGCGCTTACAATATTTATGCTACAATTCTACTTTTAAAATTACTTAAAAATTCATTTAAACACTCTGGTGTTTCAGCATACTGAGATAACTCAGAAATTATATTTGTCTTTACTAGAGTAAGCTTTGGTTTTACCTTGCGGCCAACAAAATTTCCTTCACCATTCCTTGATTCATTAAATACTTCAATTAAAAATAACCTGAAGTATTCTAAGCGGTATTTACCTCGACAGAAATTAGCTTTATTTTTTTGATTAACAATATGAATTGCAGTTTCTAAAGCATCTTCATCAATAGTTTCTTTAACTTTAAAAATAGAATCCAAATCAATAACATTATATTTTTTTGTAGATTCTAATCCAGATATAGATAAAAATTTATCTACAGAAATATTATTTAAATTAAGATTTATGTTTTCATTTGACTCGGACTCTTTAATCCTAACAATAAGCCATGCATTTAACTCTGCCAAAGCATCATCTGAATCACTCTCAAACTTTTCATATATATTAATTAAGTTATCTATGAGTTCTTTATCTCTGAATGAACATAATCCAAGCTCATCAGTCAGAATTCTAGAAAAAACTTGAGTTGTTACATATAAATTTTCAATTGAATAGCATGGCGTTGAATAAATATTATAATCAGTTTGCTTTTTTTCATCAAAATCTATATCAACAAAAAATAAAATATTTGCACTATTTAATTCTTGATTAGATGCTACTTTTTCTCTTAATTTTAATACAGCCTCTTTGCCTTTACATGAAAGGTTTTTCCGATTCAAATTACTAAAATATGGATCAATTCTAGAACCATAATACTTTGAGTCTTCACCTTCAAAAATACAGATTAAAGAGGTTTTAAAACAATCTATTCTTTTTATTAATTTTATAAGATCGACAGCATTAGACCTACGCTTTTGCCGCATCATTTCACTACGGTCCATCCTTAGCCCTCTCTAACTACTTCAATGATCCCTGTTTTATCATCAAGTTCATTATCAAAAATAAAAGGGGAATGGGTTGCAGCAACCATAAATTGACATTTACCAGAGTTAATCATATCAGGTAATAAAGTTTCTTGCCATTCTATAGAAAGAGAGAGTTCAGGCTCATCAAAAATAATTATATAATTATCAATTTTATCTAAATACAGCATAGAAAATAAAGAGACTAGTTGTTTTTCACCTGATGATAGATTTTCTAATTCTACAGGATTTCCCGTATTTTTATTTACTACTTTTATATCTACATTATTTTCATCGTAACTAAATTCTTTGTTTACTAAGTATTTATTTGCTACTTCCACAAAAACTTTGATTGCATCATCTGTCTCTTTTTGCTCAAGATAAACATCGACAAGATTACTTAAAACAAAAACTAGTGGATGATATCTATCTTGCTTAATTTGGCCAGATTCAATTAATTTCATTATTTGAGACTTTGTTTCTTCTGAAATTCCGTCACCGACACGAGATAAAACTATTTTTAGTTCGTCTACTTTTTCAATTTTTGAGAATTCTATTTCAGATGCTTTATAGTTTGATGTTAATTGCGTTAGCATTTTACCGTTTAGATTTGTATATAACTTAACTGCTGTTTCTTTCAGTTCGCTTTTAATTTTACTGAATCTAATTTTTACATCATTCATTCCAAACTGGATTAGTTGATCTTTAGAAGAAAAGTCATCATCTAAATACCCTAGATTATTCAAGTCTTCTTCAACACGTCTATAGGTTGGAAGGTATAATAATTCACCTTTGACATTTTTAGATATTATATTTTTTATTTCTTCACTCACTAGATTTGAGTGTCCTTCATCTAAAACTTTATCTGCCACGTAAGATAAACGATCATAAATTTCTCTAGATGGATATCTAGAGCGTCGAGATACTTTTCTAAAGTTAGGTATATGCTGAACCCTAGCGTAAGGCATTTCTCTTACTGTTTGTACTAGTGTAAATAGTTCGTCTGGTTGAAGAACTTTGTTTAATCCATCTAATACAGGGTGATCGACTAATTCAATATATGTTCCAATTCCTAAATTTTCTTTATTTAATGTAATCAAATCACCACTCGAAAATTGCAATTCGATTCTTTCAAAATCAAGTTTACTTAACTTATGAAAATTTTGGGATAGAATTGAATATAAGGCACTAAGAACAGTCGTTTTTCCTGAACCATTATCTCCAATAATAATTTTTACATTATCATGAAAACTTAATAAAACATCCTTTTCACCGTGTAACTCGTATATTTTTATAAATTCAATCAAAATTAGCTCCTTTCTATACCTAACTTCATATTAATAAGTATTCTTACTTTGACATATTTTATGCCTGAAAAGTCATACAATCATACTTGATATGTGCATACAATGTCATGATATAAGTAACAGTTTATTACTTATAAAAGAAGCGGTTAAATAAAAGAACTATAATTTGTTACTTATTTATACAACGAGGCCAATAATATGATTAAAACTAATCAAAAATCATGTTAACACGATATAAATTAGTATTTAATCTAAATAATAATGGGACATTTCCGTGTTAGAAACTATATCTAACACGGCTTAAATCAATAACCAACAAACCTACTTCAAATAACTATCCAGCTTCTCTGCATACAGCTCATACCCTTCCAACTGGTCTTTCAACCAATCATGTTTGTTATAAACCGCTAATACTCCACCTAACTCATGGCCAAGCATCTTCTCTACTACATGTGGCATTACACCTAGTTCTGATGCACCGGTAGATAGCGAACGTCTAAAATCATGGGTACGCCAATCTTCAATGGGTAAACTATCTCTAATTCGGCGAATATAACGGTTAGCCGCTGAAATCGTTATCGGCTTATCAAGATCACCACCAGGGAAAAGCACATCATCATAAGTAGCCATTACCCGCTCTAATATTACCCGCGCTTTAGTTGGGATTGGGCGTCTTATTGGGGATGGGTGTTGCTAAGTTCTGAAAACGTTGGTACACGAGTACCGACTTCAGGTGCTTTACCTACGTGCTGTCTTTTAATGCGGTCTAAGTCTGTTTTTTCAATAATGAACTTGTTCTTACAGCAATAACGATACCACTACTAATAACCTCTACAACACGAGGATAGTAGATTCCCTATCGCCCTCGCGGGCATTCACTGTAGGGAATGACGGGGAGTTGGGCATTCACTGTAGATAATGGCGAGGGGGACGCTTTATTTTTCCTAAAAACTTGCCTCTATTAGGTTAGTTACGGGATACTTAGCTTTATAACGTATTGCTTTAAGAAAATATTAAGTTGATATGCAGCGTGTCATGGATTGCAGTAACTTGATATTGAGCCAACGGCTTTTGGGAAAACTATGAAAAAAACCAACGAACCAAGCTTATACTGGATTGATTACGAAACCTTTGGTGCCAGTCCAGCGAATGATCGCCCTTGCCAGTTTGCAGGGGTGCGTACCGATATGGAAATGAACATCATCGGTGAGCCTTTAGTGATCTATTGTAAGCCACCAGCCGATTACCTACCTTCACCTGAAGCCTGTTTGATTACAGGTATTACACCACAAGAGGCAATGGAGAAGGGTTTATCAGAGCCTGAGTTTATTGCGCAAATTCATGCTGAGCTATCAAAGCCAAATACCTGTGTCATTGGTTATAACAACGTGCGCTTTGATGATGAAGTGACCCGTTATACGTTATACCGTAACTTTTATGACCCTTATGGCTGGGCGTGGCAAAATGGTAACTCTCGTTGGGATTTACTCGATATCATGCGTACTTGTTATGCATTGCGTCCTGATGGCATTAACTGGCCAACAGATGATGAAGGTCGTCCGAGCTTTAAGCTTGAGAAACTCTCTATCGCCAATGGCATTGAACACGCGAATGCCCATGATGCTATGGCTGATGTGTACGCCACGATTGAACTGGCGAAGATTTTAAAGCACAACCAACCTAAACTGTTTGATTACCTGTTTGAGTTGCGTCATAAGCGTAAATTACAAGATCTGATTGATATTGTTGATCTCACCCCTATTGTGCATGTATCGGGTATGTTCGGTACTGAATGTGGCAATACCAGTTGGATCGTACCGATGGCGTGGCATCCTGATAACAAAAATGCGGTGATCTGCGTTAACCTTGCCCAAGATCCAACCCCATTAATTGAGCTTGATGCTGATCAACTGCGTGAGCGTTTATACACTAAGCGTATCGATCTTGGTCCTGATGAGTTACCCGTCCCGATTAAAGAAGTGCATTTAAACAAGTGTCCTGTGCTTGCCCCTGCCAAAACATTAAAAGCAGAAGATGCAGCGCGACTCGGTATTGATCGTGAGTTATGCCTTAAAAATTTGGCGTTATTAAAGCAGCACCCTGAAATACGGGCTAAATTGTTGGAAATGTTCAGTGTTAAACGTGAATACGCCAATAGTGATAACGTTGATACCATGCTTTACGATGGTTTCTTCTCCACCGCTGATCGCTCAACGATGGATATTATTCGTGAAACAGAGGTTGAGTCACTGGCTACATTGGAAATCAATGTTGAAGATGAGCGTATTAAACCGCTGTTGTTCCGCTATCGTGCGCGAAATTACCCATTAACACTCACCTATCAAGAACAACAGCGTTGGAAGCATCATTGCCAAGATTTCTTTGAAGAGAACATGACCAAATACATGGAGAACTTTGAAGCAGCGGCGCTCGATTGTCAGTCAAATGAACACAAAATGAAGATCATGAAATCACTATATGACTATATTAGTAAATTGATGTAATTCAATATTTAAAAATACAATAAGCTCATCACAGGAATCTTGTGATGGGCTTTTTTATTATTAATGAGATCTGTTATTTGATGATTATCGTAATTCCGTCAACACTTAATGCTATCGAGTGAGGTTGTGTTCGAAGGGCTTACAAGTAGGTGGATAATGACAACGAAAACGGCAATAAAATGCTATCGCTTTGAAGGTATTGATTTTATTCCTGAAGATAGGCTACTTCGATGGCATGATAATCAACAAACTTTGTTAACTAATGACGAATCCCGTTTTTTAGCCTCTCTTTGCCATCTTGCGGGAGAAGTTGTCAGTATTGAGTCGGTCTATCGTTATACCTTCACCTACCCCAATGCATACGAGGATAGCGGAGATCATCATTATGATCTCAATATTCTATTATTATCATTGTCTAAAAAATTACTTCGCAATGGCAAAATGGCGATACCTATCTATATTATCCCTAGTTATGGCTTTCGTGTGTCATTACCCAATACCGCAGCAGTGCGTAATGAAGCACCTGCATTAAAAAAAGCACCGTCATGGTCAAACATCGCAAAAAAGCACACAATAAAACCGTTCCCTTTGGGAATAAAGACTAATTACGCAACTATTTGCACCTTAATAATCATTACATTTACACTACTGCTTGGTGGGTATATTTTGACAATCCAATAACATTAATGCTTGTTTTATCAACAGAAACCAATATAGTTCATTAACCGCCATTAATTAGTGTGACAATTATCATGTTTATTTGTATGATGATTGGAAATATTTAAGAGTCATACCACCCATGAATTATATACGCTCATTTGCTATCGTCATGATCTGTTTCTTTTTAGGACAAGGCATTCAGCACTGGTCTGGATTACCGGTTCCTGGCAGTATCATCGGCTTATTTATTCTTTTTATTGCTCTTGTCACTGGCATTTGTCGTGCAGAGTGGGTTGAAAGTACCTGTAATTTATTAATTAAACACATGGCATTGTTATTTGTACCTGTTGGTGTTGGTTTAATGAATTATTTAGGTGTCATTGAAAATAACGCAGCGATCATTTTTGCAAGTACCCTTGGCAGCACCGTTATTGTGTTAATTGTTATTGGCCTAGCGGTACACCATAAGGAGAAACAGTCATGATTTGGTTAGTGGCAACCTTAGTCTGCTTTTATGTTGCACGTTATTTAGCAATGAAAATTAAAAATCCTTTTTTCAACCCTCTTTTAATCACGCTTATTGTTATGATTTTGGCCTTAAAATGGTTGGAAGTGCCTTATCAGACCTATTTTGCACAAAATGAAGTGATTAACTATTTATTGGGTCCTGCGGTTGTCGCATTAGCTTTCCCGCTATATCAACAAATTGGGCTTATTCGCAGTAAGTGGAAAACCATTTTAACCTCTTGTTTTGTCGGTAGCGTGTTATCAATGACCTTTGGTACTGCGATTGCTTTTTCAATGGGTGCGGATGCTCAACTTGCAGCAAGTATTTTACCTAAATCTATCACTACCCCTCTTGCAATGGCGGCTTCTCAGCAAATTGGGGGGATTCCTGCGATTACCTCTGCAATGGTGATTATTGTGGGGTTATTTGGCGCGGTATTAGGTTACCCAATCATGAAATTATTCCGCGTGAAACATCCACTAGCAAAAGGCTTGTCAATTGGTACGGTGTCACATGCATTAGGTACAGCAAAAGCCGTAGAAGAAAACTATCAAGAAGGTGCATTTAGTTCTTTAGCTTTGGTTATTTGCGGCATTATGACCACCTTATTAGCCCCACTGATGTTTCCTCTACTATTACGTATTTTTGGACATGCTTGATCAGCAATAGCACAGTTGAGCACAAAGCATACAAAACGGTCAATTTTTACTAAGTCATTGAAATGTTGTATGCTTTGTTACAGAAACAAGTGTGACGCCACTCTCAGTAATGTAATAGGTGTAATGGCAAAACCAACAGTGTGATCAAGATCACTTCTAACTCATTGTGATTCACATAGAATGTTTTGCCATAAACAATGAAGGAGTAACACCCAATGTACGCACGTGTTATAAAAGCATTAAGCTTATTACCTGCTGAATTGGCGTCAGCTTTAAAGCCTATTATCGAAGATTCAAATTTCGACTCAACGATCAGTCCTGAGCAATTCGAATGTTTATTATCAACAACGCACATGACTGATACTGAACTTCGCTTGGCCCTCCTTCCTCTTGCTGCTTCCTATGCTGTAGTCCCTATTTCTAATTTCTATGTTGGTGCAATTGTACGTGGCACATCTGGCCGCTTATATTTTGGTGCTAATATGGAATTTGAAAACGCAAGTATGGCTTGTACTATTCATGCTGAACAATCTGCCATTAGCCATGCATGGATCAAGGGCGAAGTGGGCATTAAAGATGTCACTATAAACTACAGCCCTTGTGGTCACTGTCGTCAGTTTATGAATGAATTAACATCAGCTAACGACATGATGATTCAACTGCCACAACGCGAACCCATGACACTGCAACAATACTTACCTGATTCATTCGGCCCGCTAGATTTAGGGGTTAAAGATGGTCTATTAAGTGATTTAAATAATGGCATTTGCATTGAAGAAGGTTCAGAGCTTGCGATCAGTGCATGTAATGCCGCTAACCGTTCACATGCACCTTACTCAAAGAATTTCAGTGGTATGGCATTAAAAGCACATGATGGCCGTGTTTTTGAAGGCATGTATGCAGAAAATGCAGCCTTCAACCCAAGCTTACCTCCTCTGCAAGTGGCATTAATTAATATGAATATGTCTAACTATTCATTGTCTGAGATTGCAGAAGCGGCACTGGTAGAAAGTGCTGAAAGTAAAATTAGTCAATTAGCACGTACACAAGCATTATTAGAAGCACTTAATCCTGATATTCAACTAACATATGTTGCTTATTAAGTCGGCAATTGATTTGAATATTCTAAAAAGACCGCCTCACTGGCGGTTTTTTATTATCTAAACTTGATCAATGTTGGCTATCAAACATCAAAAGCGTATTATCTCGCCACCTATTATTAGAAGCCAATGACAATGTCTCAAACACACAATCCTTTGAAAGGAGCAGCATGGATGCTCACGGCTGGGCTCGCGTTTGCTATCGTAAACAGCTTAGCTCAATACCTTAGTATCAAAATGCATGTTCCTTCCACGTCTGTTGCGTTGATCCAATACTTTATTGCATTAATCGCTATGTTTCCTTGGCTACGTACATTAGGTATTCGTCAATCGCTTAAAACCAACCACTTTTGGTTACACTGCTTACGGGTGTTTTTTGCGGTTATCGGTATCCAGTTATGGCTATGGGCATTAGCCTACCCTGTCCCTATTTGGCAAGGTATTGCGCTACTAATGATTTCCCCACTATTTGCAACAATCGGTTCAGGGCTCATTCTAAAAGAAACTGTCGGTAAAGCGCGTTGGTTGGCAACACTAGGCGGTTTTGTTGGTGCCATGATTATTCTTGAGCCATGGTCTGAAGATTTTAACATCGCGACATTATTGCCTGTAGGTGCGGCTTTTTTCTGGGCGGCTTATTCATTGATGGTGAAGAAGCAATCTAGCCATGAATCACCAACCACGATTGTGATGTACCTGCTCATTCTAATGACACCGTTCAATCTTATTTTAGCTGCGCCTGACTTTACGATGCCAACAGTGAGTTTTAGCTGGTGGTTATTAATTATTGCGGGCTTATTGACAGGCTTAGCACAATGGGCAATCGCTAAAGCCTATGCCGTAGCTGATGCTTCTTTTGTACAACCTTTTGATCACGCAAAATTACCTTTAAACGTATTAGGTGGATGGTTAGTCTTTGGTTGGACACCACCAGGGCGATTATGGCTTGGCGCTGGAATTATTATTCTTTCAGTTGCTTTTATTACCCATTGGGAAAATCGCAAAAAATAATCATTTAAACCGCTTATGATAAGCGGTTTTTTTTCGCTTTCCGTTCTTCAATTATGAGATTCCTATCAAACACCCACCAAAAGCAAACGATTGCGCAAACATCAAAATAAGGTATGATTAACGGCAGATTTCACCTTTAATGACAAATCGTAAGGAATTTCAATGTTTGGTACAGCTACTTGTTCTGATGCAACCCGTGTATTACTGCTTGGCTCTGGTGAGTTAGGCAAAGAAGTTGCTATTGAGTGTCAACGTCTTGGTCTTGAAGTGATTGCTGTTGATCGTTATGAGAATGCACCAGCAATGCAGGTAGCCCACCGTAGCCATGTGATTGATATGTTAGATGGTGATGCACTTAAAGGTATTATTGCCCTTGAAAAGCCCCATTTTGTTGTGCCTGAAATTGAAGCAATTGCGACAGATACTTTAGTTGAACTTGAAAGCCAAGGTATCAATATCGTCCCCACCGCTAACGCGACTAAACTGACTATGAACCGTGAAGGTATTCGTCGTCTTGCCGCTGAAACCTTAGCCATTCCAACCTCGCCTTATGAATTTTCTGATCAATATGCCGATTTTGAAGCCTCAGTGCATCGTATTGGCATGCCGTGTGTTGTAAAACCGATCATGAGTTCATCAGGCAAAGGTCAAAGCGTGATTAAAACTGCCGCAGACATTGAATCAGCATGGCAATACGCACAAGAAGGTGGACGTGCAGGTGCAGGCCGAGTGATTGTTGAAGGCTTTGTCGATTTTGATTATGAAATCACACTTCTCACAGTACGCGCGGTTGATGGAGTGCATTTCTGTGCGCCAATTGGTCATCGTCAAGAGGATGGCGACTACCGCGAGTCGTGGCAACCACAGCAAATGTCAAAGGCAGCCTTAACAGCGGCTGAGGATGTTGCTCAGAAGGTTGTGAATGAATTAGGCGGTTATGGCCTATTTGGGGTCGAATTGTTCGTTAAAGGCGATACAGTGTTGTTTAGCGAGGTATCCCCTCGCCCGCACGATACTGGAATGGTAACCCTGATCTCTCAAGAGTTATCTGAATTTGCATTGCATGTCCGTGCCTTTTTAGGCATGCCAATTACCACGATTACACAGTATGGCACATCAGCTTCTGCGGTTATTCTTGCTGAAGGTATTTCTACCAATATTCGATTTGATAATTTAACCGCCGCGTTATCTCGCCCACAAACGCAAATAAGACTGTTTGGCAAACCTGAAATCAATGGTCGCCGCCGTCTTGGAGTTGCGCTTACACGCCGTGATAACATTGATACAGCTATCACTGATGCCATTGCTACAGCAGCAGACGTTAACATCATTCTGTAGCCTTAGCGGCGCAATTAAAGACAATAAAGGCGTCACATAGACGCCTTTGTTTTTCCAACTACGCTATTACTCGTTTATTAAACGTCAATTAGCCATACTTCTTCAGCAAAACGCTCAACACCACGCTGACGACGAGGATGGGTGGCATCCGCTTCATCACGCTCTAAGTGAGTTATTTTACAACCACTGAATAACGCTTCTATTTCAGTTCTAGGCACTGAGAATGGAGGTCCATCCATTTGTGGTTGTGGATAATCTAAGGTTACTAATAAAATACGCCCACCAGGTTTAACCAACTGCAATAAACGCTCAACATAACGTTCACGCATTGATTGTGGCATCGCAACCAATGCCGCACGATCATATACCACATCAACCGGTGCAACAGGAACGGTAAAATAGTCCCCTTGGTAGATTGTGATCTCATCAAATGAATACACGTGCTCACAGCCGATCCCGGTGACTAATGGCGTGTAAAGATTCTCAGCAAAAAAAGCTTTTACAGCAATATCACTCAGTTCAATCCCAACCACATCGTTATGACGCGCCGCAAGCCAAACTAAGTCTTCTGATTTGCCACACATTGGTACTAACACGCGATCATCACGTTGAGCATTCACCTGTGACCAGTATTTTATTAATAATGGATTAACGTCGGTTAAGTGAAAACCAATTCGATCTTCAGCCCAACGGCTATGCCAAAATTCAGCGTCCATGTATTACCTTCTTTCTTTATATATTTTTTATTTGGCATTAGTTGACCATAAGTCGCTATTGAGACTCAAGGGTTAAGTGTAGATGAAGTAGGAAAAACAGGAAGTGCAGGAAGTGCAGGAAGTGCAGGAAGTGCAGGAAGTGCAGGAAGTGCAGGAAGTGCAGGAAGTGCAGGAAGTGCAGGAAGTGCAGGAAGTGCAGGAAGTGCAGGAAGTGCAGGAAGTGCAGGATAAACAAGCTAAACAAGGCAAACAAGCTAATTCAGGTAAATATGTTGCTTTATAATAATCAACAAAAAAGGGATGCCATAGCATCCCCTTTTTATTGACCACGCTGATAGCTAGATCAAAAATCTGTTTTTCAATTTTTCTATCGGAGAGTCATTGAATAACGATTGGAAGCCACTCAGGTTATGAAATTCTGAATAGTTTAATCGAATCACGACGAACCGTTACGCCACGGAAAGTTACTGGCTCTAACAACGTCATTAGTTGCTTAGAAACAAAAAACTTACCGCCATAGCTACGATCACCGCCACGATTAACCCAATCAGCAAATTCATCAGCCAGACTGAACATTGAGTTACCGACTAATAAAACTAGAACTTTAGCAACTTCGCTATCGTTCTGACGGTTAAACTCTGCGTCACGAACTTTCTTACGATATTCGTCGACAATTCTTTCAAGGCACTCAAATCTGCTCATATACACCACCATAAAAATCGAGGCGTGGATACTACTGCTCAACTCCCGTTAAATCAAGCCATCTCAGCATGTTTCTTGTGTTTCATCATTAAATTTTTCACTTTAATAACATTATTAATACTTATCACTAAAAAAATTCGTCTTTATCTTCATTTTTTGTCATTTTGATAAAGTTTTATTTAAAATGCATCTTTATACGAGTTAGAATAATTCCTTTTACTCATAGTGGTCATAAAACATGAATAAAGAAACTGACTTTCGTCTATTAGGTCGGCTTGACAGTGAATTTAAGACGATAACCGCAATGATTGATATTTATTGTGCAAAACATCATCAAATCAATACTCTAAAATTTCAACGATGTAATAATTGTGACCAATTTAGAGCTTACGTAAAACAGCGACTTGATCGCTGTCCTTATGGAGAAAATAAACCCAGTTGTAAGCAATGCCCTATCCATTGTTATAAGCCACAACAAAAAATTATGTCACAAACGATTATGCGCTATTCAGGCCCTAAAATGATCGTTAAGCATCCAATAATGGCCATTAAGCACTTAATTCATGATAAAAAAACGATACCTGAACGTAGCAAAGAAATGCTCTCTAACCATCAAAAAAGAAAAGCGTTACTAAACAAGAAATAAAAGAGACAAACGCCCGCTAATAATAATTTCTTTGTCATTGATGATGATATTTAAAAGCCAAGATATTTTATGATAAGTGTGGAGATAAGACAGAGGCAGTCCTTATGTGTCTAAAGACTGCTTCAGAAATAGCGCGAGGAAAGCTATTTAGTTACGGTAAAAATCAATCACTTCAATTTTTACTGGGGTATTCTTTTTCGTTAGTTCAACTGTAAATTGATCTTCATCGACCACTTTAGCATCTTTAGCGCCTTCACCCACAACGCTCACCCCTTCAATTTTGGTGTAAAGCTTAGTGTAATCATAATGCATAGTGACCGTTACTTTAGTCGGCGCTGTCGTTGATAGTTCAAAAGTACAAATACCAGTTGGACAGAATACATCAATATCATCAGGTGATGTGACCGATACAGTATCAACATTTTTAACAGGCGTTGCTGTAACCGTCGGCTCACTACACCCTGCTAATAACATTGTTGCTGCCACCACAATAAAACCTAATTGACTTTTTTTCACAGATTAATCCTCATTTGATTATATATGTCGTCATACCTATCTAACGTAAGCGCTTCACAACATATATTGAATGTATTCATTATGGGGTGAGATCGTTAATTTCATCAACCGTTAAATAACGCCATTGACCTTCATCAACATCTAACGTTACGCAACCAATGCTCTCACGATGCAAACCTACCACTTTGTTACCAATACTGGCAAACATGCGTTTCACTTGATGAAATTTACCTTCAGTGATCGTTAATAGCACTTGTTTATCATCAACGATAGTTAATATTGCAGGCGCAGTTAACTGCGGTTCACCTTGCAACTTAATTCCCTTAGCAAACAATATCTTGGCACTTATATCTATCGATTGTCGAAGGTGTACGCGATACACTTTTGGGCATAATTTATTAGGCGAAGTAATATTAAATGACCATCGACCATCATCAGTAATCAAGACTAATCCTGTGGTATCTGCATCTAATCGCCCCACAATATGCAGTTCTTGTGGTCGTTCTATATCAATATAATTGAAAAGTGATGGGTAAACTTCGTCAATATTAGAACAAATTGTTTGCGCAGGTTTATTCATTAATAGATAACGAAATGGGCGAGGGAAAAGTTGCTTACCTGAAAATATTACTTCATTATTTTCATGAACTTGAGCTGAAATATCAGAGATCACGTTGCCGTTAACCTTAATATCACCCTCTTCAATATGAGCAATAGCTTGTGCTTTCGTCAATGCTGTACTTTTACAAATAAATTTATCAAGACGCATAAAAACATCGCTATTTATAAAGCGATTATTATCCTTGTCCGTCAGCAATAAGCAACTGTTAGACGGATATTTAATCTCTCACTATGAAATCTTTATGATAACGATTATTCATATTTACTTACATCACACAGCGCTTAAACAGTACCCTGCTGCATTAATCTCGAACACTTAATTTTTCGCCCATCTAAATATACCCACACAGAATAAAATGCGATCTATCTCAATAATTTTATTAATTTACAAAATATTGTTTGTCGCAATAATAAAGCTAGGCTAATATCGCGCAACTTTGGTAATACTGCAATTACCATAACCAAGATAATCTCTTTATAATCATTAGGTTAATAATGTCTTATAACGCTTTATACACTGATTTGTCTGGCTACTATGATTTAATGTGTGCTGATATTGATTACCAAGAACAAAGTAATTGTGTCCGTAGACTCCACCAGCTATTTGGCAATCAAGGCACACGTTACCTTGATCTTGCTTGTGGTACTGGTCCTCATGTTGAACATTTTATTGGTTATGGTTATCAAGCAAGTGGCTTAGATATTAATCAACCAATGCTGAACATTGCTCAACAGCGTTGTCCTCAAGCAACATTTGTTCAGCACGATATGTGTAACTTTACTGTTGATGCTCCATTAGACTTAATTACTTGTTTCTTATATTCGCTGCATTACAACGCCAATATTGAAAAGCTGATGCAATGTATTGAAAGTGCATATAATGCCTTAGCTCAAGATGGTGTTTTTTGTTTCAATGCCGTTGATAAAGATAAAATCGATAACAACTCTTTTGTTCGCCATACAACTGAATTTGAAGACAGCCATTTTATGTTTCAATCAGGCTGGAATTACTGTGGTGAAGGAGAGCATCAACAATTACAACTTCACATTGAAAAAACAAGTGACAATGTAACGCAATCTTGGCGTGATAATCACCCAATGGTGGCAATCAGCTATGCTCAATTACAGCAGTTATTAGCACCCTTTTTTGATGTGACCATGTTTGAACATAGCTACGACAAAATAGTGCCTTGGAATGGCCGTTCTGGTAATGCTATTTTTGTGTGTGTTAAAAAAGAAAACGTCATCATCAATCAACAAGCCGCATAAAAAAACCTCGATCAATATAACTTGATCGAGGCTTCATTTGCTTAACTAATAATAATATTACTGTGCCGTATTGTTATAACACAGCACGTTAAAGCGCTATTATTTTTCGTTTTCAGCAATAACTACATCGGCAGCAGCTTCTGCTGACGCTTCTTCTTCTTTAAGGAAGTTTTCTTTGTCACGTTCATTTAATTCAGAACGGTGAGCAAGTGGCTTCTCTTTTTTCTTGATGATTTGGCGTTCTAAACGAGCAAATGCAGCGCTTAGTGCTTCGCTTAATTCTTTTTCATCAGCAGATGCTTCAATATCACCTACGCTAGTCTTAACCGCAATCTCGACAATAAATTGACGGCCTGGTTCTAGCTTCATAAATACATTACGGCTATGGAAAGCCACTTGGAATTTATCAAATTTAGCAAACTCAGATTCAATATGAGCTTCCATGTAGTCAGGTAATTCAAAACCTTTAGCAGTTACTTTTAAAGTCATTTTTTTATCCACCAATAATTTATTAAGTTATTTATTGTTTGTGCTATTAAGATGAACCTAAATTAAAAAACAAAACGTGACATAGATCACGCTTTCAAATCATAGCTATTGAACATATATTTAATAAAACCTGTTAAATCAACTACAAACAATCACAAATAGTGCAAAAAACAATCACAAACAAAAATAACTGTTCATTAAAAACACCATTTATCTATCTTTCTATCTCCTTGGTTTTTCCGAAAAAAAATATTTAAATAAAATTAGATCTAAATGATTGATCTGGTCTATGTTTTATCTCACTAATGTTTAAATCTTATTTAATTACCTATTTATAATAATTGATTACGTAAATTTGAGTTTTAATCTTTAGGTTTTAGATAATGACTTAAATAGATAGTACGGCTAATGTGATTGCATCATATATATTTAATATGTGATTTATGCTTTAGCGTTTTTAAATTTAAATTATCATTTGGTATAGAATTATGAATCAGACATACCCTCTATTAAAAGGCAATTGGCTTCCTAAAAATAAAGCCCATGTTGCAGCATGGATTAAAGATTTAAAAACTCGTACGCATTTAACATCTAATACTATTGCTCAGCCTATTATCGATTTTAAAGAATTGGTAGAGAATGACCCTACGCTACTACGCCTTTCACAAGATATGTTTAGTGAAGCTAAAAGCCACAAAGAATTAACGCCTTTAGAAACACCAGAGGTGAATGACTTTGATGAATTTTTAGTTTTACTGAATCATATAATGACGCAAGCACCAGAGTGCACTGAGTTTTTAGATCCTAAAACAGGCGCACTTGAACCATGTGGTTTAATTGGTTTCCCTATTAATGCGCTACTTGATTGGCCAATGGCAACAGATTCAGGTTATGCGTTCTTTGCAAACGAACTTGTTAACCAACAATTTAAGAAAATTCTGACTTACTGGAGTTTATACCTTTCATCTCCAGCATCACGCTCAGTATTAATTGAAAACCATCCAGATCGCACACCAAAAGTCTTTGGTTGGTTAAGTGATAACGCCCAAAAAGAAATGGTCACTGTCGCTTGTCAGGCAGAAGCCAGTGATTCAGAAAATCATGATAAGCCGTTTGAGCATTTCTTTAACTGTGATCCAACAGATCAACACTATGGTTTTAAATCATGGGATGACTTCTTTACTCGTACATTTAAAGACGGCGTAAGACCTATTGCTGAAGGTGATGATGTTATTGCTAACGCCTGTGAGTCAGCACCATTACAGGTTGTTACCAACGTCGCTAAATCTTCAAATTTCTGGCTTAAAGGTCAACCCTATTCATTAGAAAACATGATGGATTTTGATCCACTAGCTGAACAATTTGTTGGCGGTACAGTTTATCAAGCATTCCTTAGTGCATTAAGCTACCACCGCTGGAACAGTCCAGTAACGGGTACTGTTAAAAAGACTTACATGGTTAACGGCTCATATTACTTAGGTAACCGTTACCAAGGCTTTAATAACCCAGACGGTGCCGACGATAGTGCGCCTAACAATTCACAACCATTCTTAACTGCGGTTGCGACACGTGCTGTTATCTTTATTGAATCAGATAACCCTAACATTGGCTTAATGTGCTTTATTGCTATTGGTATGGCTGAAGTGTCTTCTTGTGCTGTGACTGTTGAAGAAGGCCAACATATTAATAAAGGTGATGAACTTGGTATGTTCCACTTTGGTGGTTCTACACACTGCCTAATCTTCAAACCAGAAGTAGAGCTAGAGTTTGATTTCCACAATACAGCACCAGGTCTTGATGCAACCAACATTCCAGTATGTTCTCGTATTGCGACAGTAAAGAATAAATAGTACTGCTGATAAGACAAATACTAAGGCAGCCTCATTTCAGGCTGCTTTTTTTATGCTTTAACTTGCCAACCCGAACGCGTTTTAATAAAGATGACTTGCTGTTGGTTGCTACTGATATCCCCTGCTTTATATCGTCCATATTCCATATTCCATAGACAATGCATGCAAGCCTAAACCTGAGTCTTGAGTATCTTTACTGATCACATGGTTTTCTTGATTTTGAATAAATCGAATGTCGTAACTCACTTCAGCGATATATTGATCATATTTTTTATAACCACTAACTTTAACGAAATTATCAACAGTTAAGATTGAACTCGCTTTTGAGGACTGTGCTGCGGAATAAAAGGCGTGTTCTAATATGGTGTCATTAGGTATTTCTGTACACCCAGCGAGAAAAGGAATCATCGCTATACCTATATGTTTGTTCATACCAACATCCTTTGTCATTAACAATAAGAAATAGATGTCATATTAAGTGACGTTATCTATAATGACAAAGGAAAAACAGCGTTATACTCATTTTCTGTGTTACAGACACCATTTATAATGCAGCAACACGACGGGTTTCTTTTACCCAATGGTTTATCAATTTACCGATAGCTTCTGTATTTGCGTATTGGTGCCTATCACCCATGATCTCGACACAACTTATATTATGCTTACCCGCAACGGCTGCTGCGATTTCAGCGTATGATCCAAAAGGATCGTGGTTTTCTTGAATAATCAATACCGGCTGACCTTTTTCATCCAGTGCTGGCAATAAATCATGTTCGGATTCAGAAAATAGACTCCATGCCACACCAATCAAGACTAACCGATCCCAGCTAATGGTATTTTGTGCTTTAAGGGTAATTAATGTCCCTATCGATTTAGTAATCACTACATCAAAATGCCCTGATGGTAAATAAGTTAGTTCTTTATCAACGCTAAAAGCTTGTTCATTGTCCCATGCTGCAAAACGATGCATTTCGACTTGCTCTTGACGCCACTGCGTTGCTGATAATATTTTAAATAACCACGATTCAGTAATTGGCATTTTTCCCGGTATCGCTAAAATCTTCATTATTTATCCTTAGTTAGACTTACCATACAAAAAACTAATAATATAATAGTCTTGTTTATCCATTAAGGAGTCACTCAAAAACGCAATATAATTGTTAATTGACATCTATCAATAAATGACCATATAGAGGGAATTATAACTAGATAATTTGTAATTTAAGTATTTCAGAATAGAATTTAAAAACTACTGAATATTGTTTTTATAATATAAGTACGATATATGTTTTTTATTTATGATATCTAAATTAAACTACAATATAAATTTCCCACTAGTTTGATCACACAAAAACAATTTAAAATACAATTAAGCAGACTAAATTAATTATATTTTCATTTCAGACCTGATTGATAATTTATTAGAATGAAATATTTTAATATATTCCTATTCCTTATGTATTATTTTAAATGATATATAAGAAAAATATTTAAATACTATTTTTGTGATTATAAACCTTTAAATATAGACTGTAGTTGTCTACAATTCGCCGAGTAACACTAGGTGATTGTTAACACCCGTAAGCATTACCTTAAAAATATAGATATCAAAGGATTAATTTCATGAGTAACATGCCTCTTAATGGTGTTTATCGTGCTGTTTTTAAAGCAAATATAGTAATGAGCCAGTCATTACTACAAGATCGATTTCAAATTAGAAAAGATCAGCGACATATCACATTAGAAAAAGTAAAAATGCTCGATAAAAATAGTCAAATAGAACCAATATTAACAGGTGACTCTTCTGATATTTATAAAAAAATTCAAGAAATAATATTCTCGATTCAATAACAGATCGTATTTTTATATTATGCAGATCTTATTTATATTTATAACTACCATTAATTTGTTTAATACCTTTTCTCTTTATAAAAATAAATTTTATCATGCTCATTAATTTCACGACTAACATTACACGGGTTTCCCATCGCAACCACATTGCTTGGAATATCCCTTGTCACAATACTACCTGCACCAATGACAGTATTATCACCAATTGAGATACCGGGTAAAATTACACACTGAGCACCGATCCAAACATTATTTCCAATTGTCACCGGAATATTAAATTGTGTTACCTGCTGACGTCGCAGGGGATCAATAGGATGCCCTGCTGTTGCTATAGTCACATTCGGACCAATCATGACATCATTACCAATATAAATATGAGTATCATCAACCAAGGTTAAATTGAAATTCACGTACACATTTCGACCCAAATGGGTGTGTTTACCCCAATTTGCATGCAAAGGCGGCTCGATATAACATCCCTCACCTACTTCAGCAAACAATTGCTGCATCAGTTGAGTACGTTTTTCTATTTCAGAAGGTCGAGTATGATTAAAATCATAAAGCACTTCTAAACATGCTAATTGTCGTTCTGCAAGAGCATCATCACAAGCATAAACTTGTTGGCTATGTAATTTATCTTCAGGATTAACTATCATTATTTAATTTATCACCTTGATATTGTTAAATTAAAACTAACACAGCCGAGCTTGATTGCTCTAATAATACTGGTGTAATTAGTATCAAAAATAGAGAAAGATCACTCAATTCTTTTTCCGCATTTTTTGTTGCAACTTGATACATAAAATCACATGCGAACCCCACCCATCTCAATTACAATCAGCACTTCTTTCCGTAAAATTTAATATAGATTATGGGTGTTATCTTCCATACTGTTCCAATGTTATTGTTAAGTCTGCTCTTCGTTTTATCATCACCTTTATACGCGGCTCAAAAAACCATCGATGACACTCGACTTACCGCAACACAGACACTAGGGCGTTATCTATTTAATGATAATCGACTCTCTAAAACAGGAAATCGCAGCTGCGCCTTATGTCATGCTCCCGATTTAGGCTGGACAAACCGCTTTGTTAAAGTTCCAGATATTCACGGTAACCCAACCACATTAAATACGCCGTCACTCCTAAATAGCGTCATGCTAACGACATTCATGCAACGTCAACCATATTTAACAACGTTAGAAGATGCGATTATATTACCATTATTTTCACTACATCCACCTGAAATGGGAATGACCGATGCATTATTACTGACACGATTACAACAAGCACCAGCTTTATATCAACCTCTTTTTAAGGCCAGTTTTGGAGATAGCCGCATAACCACAACCAGGGTGCTCACCGCCCTTAGTCATTATGTCGCCACGATTAGTGATACTAATACGGCTTATCAGGCATTTCTTGATGGTGACAATACAGCCCTTAATGATCAGCAACAACAAGGGTTAGCATTATTTACAAGTCAACGACTTAACTGCTTTCAATGCCATAGCGGATCACTATTAAATCAGCCTCTTAGCCATAGTTCACTCTATTACAACACCGGTCTTTATGGTATTAAAAATAATGCTGGTGAATATGGTTATCCTCAGCATGAAATGGGATTACGTTACTTTACTCAACAAACATTTGATGATGGTAAATTCCGTATTCCATCATTGATCAATGTCACTAATACAGGTCCATGGGGACATGATGGCAGTTTTCATCACCTTGGAGCCGTTCTCGATAGTTATGCGGCAGGCGGTCGAGTGATCACTATTGGCCCAAATAAAGGCGACGGGCGTCAACATCCAAATAAAGATCCTCATTTGCAAGGCTTCACATTAACAACAACAGAAAAACAGGCATTATTGGCTTTTTTTTCAAGTTTAAATACGCGAGATATGAGTCATGACTTTGCGCATCAAAACCCTTTTTGCCAAATTGTTCCACTAAAAACTAAGCAAGACTTACCTAATTGTATTGTCCCTTTTCCACTCCAAAAATAAGCATAATATAATGAAAAAAACACTGTCAGTGTTGCTCTCTCTCATCGCTAGTTCATCTGCAATTGCAACACCACAACGTCCCTCAGAGGCTGAAATTCAAGGACGAAATACCTATTTTATTACACCTTATAAAGCGATCTGTAATATTGATCTTCAATATCAAGAAACAGCAAATACAGCAGAAGAAGCAATCCAACTAGAACAAATTTTTGAGACATCATTAGGTTATGCATTAACCCTTAATGCAAAAGGCCAAGCTTATGTTCAATTAGCCATTAAAGAATGGAATGAAAAGATGGTTTTTGCGACAGATCCTAATATTACATTCACCATTAGGGATGCCGACATAAAAGGTCAATATATTACTAATAACTATTGTCTTGAGAAAAATCTCGTTTTACATCATGTTAATACCCATGAATGGGGAAGTTATATCGTAAAACTACAAGGTAAACCGTATCAAGCTATTACTTTTCGCATCGTAAAAGAACAAGAGTAATAAAAACGAACAAGGCCTGCACAGTGGCAGGCCTTTATAAACATTGTTACGCGGGACGACTATAGCTTACGCCATACACCCCACTCGCCGGTTGTTCCTGGCTCTTCACCAACGGTATTCCAATGTGCTTTCCACTGAATACCATTATGAATAGCAACATCATTTTCATTATATGTTTTAGCAACCGACCAAGCTGAAATATCAGGGATTTCACCTTCCGTTAGTATTTGTGTCCATACATTTGCGATACCCGGTTCTTCACTTTGTGTCCACCAGCCCGCTTTCCAATTTTTATTATTATGTATTACGCTATCACCTGCAATATAGGTTGCAGACTTACTCCAGCTACCTTCAGGTAACTCAGGATCTGGTAATTCAGGATCCACAATCGGCGGTAATGGCTCAAGATCTTTGAAAATACTTAACGCAAAACCATACTTTTCAGCTTCTACCCATACTTGATTGGCATGAATATTTTTAGTATTAAATTCATATTTAGCGGCAGCTTGGTTCCAAACACCAATAAATAATTTATCTGATGCTAACGCGTTGACTTGCTCTGCTAATGTTTGAGCCCATGTCGCTTGATTCGCAGCAGTGATCACTAAACGCTGATCAACCACTTCAGCACCTGTAACCGGAGCCATTAATCGGAAACGCACCGTATCACCAATGACTGGCGCAAAACCAGGCTTAATAAAGAAACCTGATATAGGGAATAAGTCACCTTCCACAACAGGTGGTGGCGGTGTTATCTCACCATTACCTTGTTTAATCGTAATATCACTACAGTTATAGAAGCCTTCACCTGAAGTGGTCAAGTAAAACTGTACACCTTTATAGGTGTTTAAATTAAGCGGCTGTTTCCATCACCACTGGCGGTAAATAGTTGTTATAACTATGGCCCCGCTTAGTGTTGTAATGCTGCAATATAT
>NZ_PYLV01000035.1:0-24994 GCF_003025475.1 Photobacterium sp. NCIMB 13483 | reverse complement strand
CAGTTCATTGATAAATCTTTCGACTTAACTATTCAACGAGTGCCCACACAGATTGCATGGTCAAATTGTTAAAGAACATACTGACTTTCGGTAACCGCTTGCGCCGTTGTCCGTGTCAGTGAGGTCGTATTATAGGGAGATTCTTGTTGCTGACAACCTTATTTTTATCTTTTTCTTTCGTTCGCTCAATCATTAACCCATAACGATAAATTACGACAAATAAAACAGCTTTCATTATAAATAGTGTTTATTTTTGACAAATTCCAATACTAAAAAAACGCCTTAGCACATGCATGCTAAGGCGTTTATTAACAATAATTGATTATTTTAAGCCATCATTTTTTAATTACGCTTGTTTAGCAACAATCTTATCGTCTGCTACTGACAGTACGATTGGTTTACCCGGCATAAATTTACCTGATAACAAATCTTGTGCTAATGGATTTTCAATATATTGCTGTATTGCACGTTTTAATGGACGCGCGCCAAATACAGGATCAAAACCAGCATCAGAAATTAACTCTAACGCACTCTCTTCAACCTCTAACTGGAAATCTTTCTCTGCTAAACGTTTTTCCAAGCGCGCAATTTGAATAGATGCAATATGCTTAATGTTCTCTTTACCCAATGGGTGGAACACAACTGTTTCATCAACTCGGTTAATGAATTCAGGGCGGAAATGTTGACCCACCACTTCCATCACTAATGCTTTGATACCCTCGTAGTCCAAACTACCAAAATGTTCTTGAATACGATCAGAACCCAAGTTAGACGTCATAATGATCACCGTATTGCGGAAATCAACCGTACGACCTTGGCCATCAGTTAAACGTCCATCATCTAATACCTGTAATAGAATATTAAATACATCTGGATGGGCTTTTTCAACTTCATCAAGCAAAATAACGGAATATGGACGACGACGAACCGCTTCAGTTAAATAACCACCTTCTTCATAACCAACATAACCTGGAGGCGCACCAACTAAACGTGCCACTGAGTGTTTTTCCATAAACTCAGACATGTCTATACGCACCATCGCATCTTCACTGTCAAACATAAAGTTAGCTAGTGACTTACACAATTCAGTTTTACCTACACCCGTTGGGCCTAAAAATAAGAATGAACCGATTGGACGTTGAGGATCAGACAAACCTGCACGACTGCGACGAATCGCGTTAGCTACAGCTTCAACGGCTTCTTCTTGGCCAATAACACGATTATGTAACTCATCTTCCATGCGCAATAACTTATCACGCTCACCTTCTAGCATCTTAGCAACCGGAATACCTGTCGCTTTAGAAAGTACATCGGCAATTTCAACATCGGTTACTTTATTTTTAAGTAACGTCATATCTTGCATTTCTGCTTGCGCCGCTAAATCTAGTTGCTTTTCAAGTTCAGGAATACGACCGTACTGTAACTCTGACATACGATTCAAATCACCCGCACGGCGAGCAATTTCAACATCAGTACGGGCTTGTTCAAGCTCAGCTTTTATATGTTGAGTACCAGATAAAGAGGCTTTTTCAGCATTCCACACTTCTTCAAGTTCAGAATATTCACGCTCTTTAATATCCAATTCTTCAAGCAAATCACTTAACCGTTTTTGGCTAGCATCATCACTTTCTTTTTCTAATGCTTGCTGTTCAATCTTTAATTGAATAATACGGCGCTCTAAACGATCCATTGATTCAGGTTTAGAGTCGATTTGCATACGAATACTTGACGCTGCTTCATCGATAAGATCAATCGCCTTATCGGGCAATTGTCGATCTGAAATATAACGGTGAGATAATGTCGCCGCCGCTACAATCGCAGGATCAGTGATTTCTACATGGTGGTGAAGCTCATAACGTTCTTTTAGACCACGTAAAATAGCAATGGTATCTTCAACACTTGGCTCATCCACCAGCACTTTTTGGAAACGACGTTCCAACGCTGCATCTTTTTCTAAATACTGGCGGTATTCATTTAAGGTTGTCGCACCAACGCAGTGAAGCTCACCACGAGCAAGCGCAGGTTTTAGCATATTACCGGCATCCATTGAGCCTTCGCCTTTACCAGCGCCAACCATAGTATGGATTTCATCAATAAACAAAATTACGCGACCGTCTTCTTGAGACAGTTCGTTTAATACTGCTTTTAAACGTTCTTCAAATTCACCACGAAATTTAGCACCTGCAATCAAAGACCCCATATCTAATGATAATACGCGTTTGTCACGTAAGCCTTCTGGCACTTCACCATTAACAATCCGTTGCGCTAAACCTTCAACAATCGCCGTTTTACCCACACCCGGTTCACCAATGATCACGGGGTTATTTTTAGTACGACGTTGCAGAACTTGAATAGTACGACGAATTTCATCATCACGACCAATCACAGGATCTAATCGACCTTGCTCTGCACGTTCTGTTAAATCAATCGTATATTTAGCTAATGCTTGACGGTTTTCTTCTGCGTTTTGATCATCCACTTTTTGTCCACCACGAATTTGATCAATCGCTTTACTTATCTGATCTGCTTTTAAACCAAGTTCACGTAATAAATCCCCTACAGGGCCTTTATCATTATCAACCGCAGCTAAAATAAAGAGTTCTGACGAAATAAATTTATCATTACGTTTTTGTGCAAGCTTGTCACACATGTTTAATAACGTGCCCATGCTATTGGATAGTTGTACTTCACCACCAATACCTGTCACTTTTGGAATACGCTCTAGTATCTCACCCAAACGCGAACGAAGCTGAGTAGAATCTACATTCAAAAGGGTAAGTAAGGGACGTACTGTACTGCCTTCTTGGTTTAATAATGCAACCATAAGATGAGCAGGTTCAATGTACTGATGATCACGCCCTAAAGCTAATGACTGTGCATCAGAAATAGCGGCTTGGAACTTACTGGTAAATCGGTCAAGACGCATAGGTCCCCCAATAATAAATTTAATAACCTGTTACTAGTTATATGGTAGTTCGTAGGGGTTTTTCAAGGCTCTTAAAGCGCAAAATAATGCTGCAAAAAAAGCGGGTATATTGTTAGCCAATATACCCGCTTCTTATTTGTCATTAATACTGAAAAATTAACGCAGCCAAATCAATGAAGCTTGACGTCCAGTGACGGCTTGACGACGATAAGAATAAAACAACTCATCGTTATTAAACGTACAGTATTCACCGCCATAAATAGCGCTAATTCCGTGCTGTTGTAAGCGCTGTCGTGCTAATAAATATAAATTAGCTAGCCACTTATCACCATGAGCAATAAAAGCATCAGCAGCATTAGCGTCAACATCAATAAACTGCTCACGTACTTCACTGCCAACTTCAAACGCTGTCGGGCCGATTGCCGGTCCCATCCAAGCCATAATATCAGCACTAGGACAGGAAAATTTAGCAATGGCATTATCAATCACTCCGGCAGCAAGTCCCCGCCACCCAGCATGAACAGCTGCCACTTCAGTTCCTTGCTTATTACACAATAGAACAGGCAAACAGTCAGCCGTCATGATGGCACAGGCTAAGCCAGGCACACGGGTAAAACTACCATCGGCATCGATAACTTCTGTTAACGGCGTAGTAATATCAATCACAATCGGACTGTGAATTTGATTTAACCATGCTGGCTCTGCCGTTAACCAACAATGCTGTTTCAGTAATTGACGATTTGTTAGTACAGAACTGACATCATCCCCAACATGCAATCCCAAATTGAGTGCATTGTAGGGTGCAGAACTGACACCGCCAAAACGGGTTGTACTTACCGTTAACACATTCTCTGGAGCTGGCCAGTTAGGAATAATGGTTTGCATTAATAAATATCTTCGTTATTTTCAGCGTTGTCTTTACGTAAAATATCAATCATCGCAACCATGTCGTTTGGTAATGGTGCATGCCATTCCATTAACTCACCCGTCATTGGGTGTGATAGACGCAACATACGTGCGTGCAATGCTTGACGATCAAATGAACGTAACGCATGAATAAATTCATCAGATGCATGACGTGGCGGACGAGGACGACCACCGTAGATCACATCACCAATCAGCGGATGACTCATGTATGACATATGCACACGAATTTGGTGAGTACGACCGGTTTCTAGACGTAACACAATACGTGTATGCTCACGGAAACGCTCAGCAACACGGTAATGAGTAATTGCATCTTTACCTAGCTCATGTACTGCCATACAAATACGTTTAGTAGCATGACGCCCAATTGGTTTTTCAATCGTACCGCCGCCCGTCATTTGACCAATAGCAATTGCTTCATATTCACGGGTAATTTTACGTTTTTGTAGTGCGCGCACTAAACGTGTTTGTGCCTGAATAGTTTTAGCTACGACCATTAAGCCAGTCGTGTCTTTATCCAAACGGTGCACAATACCCACACGTGGTACTTCAGCCAATGCTGGGTAATGATATAACAGCGCATTTAGCACTGTGCCATCGGGTGTACCCGCACCTGGGTGAACCACAAAATCACGTGGCTTATTGATCACTAAAATGTCGTCATCTTCATAAACAACATCAAGTGGAAGGTCTTGCGCAATCCAGCGCATTTCATCTTCGATTTCGGCTTGAATAAATAATTCTTCACCACCCATCATTTTTGAACGTGGTTTGTTGTCAATTTTACCGTTTACTGAAACCATGTCCTTTAGAATCCACTCTTTGATACGAGAGCGGGAATAATCGGGATATAATTCAGCAATAACCTGATCAAGGCGCTTGCCTAGTTGGCTTTCGCTAACTGTATTTGTTAATTCTATTTGCTGTGCCATAACGAACTTTTTTAAAAAGCGTGAGACTAATTGCCATACGCTGCGTAAAATGTACCAAGCTTAATAAAACGATGCTTGATGTAAACTAATATAATGTCATTGTATCTGTTAACGGCTCAGTCCGTAATGGATCGAGCAAAATAAAATTTTTATCAAGGAAACTGACGCCGTAATGAAACGCCTGACAATATCAACTTTTCTTGCTGTAGCCTTGCTTTCAGGCTGTTCCAGTACTGAGAAAGTCATTCCTGATGTTCCACCATCAGACTTATATTCTACTGCCCAGCAAGCTTTGCAGAGCGGTAATTGGAATAATGCTATCGAGCGCCTAGAGGCAATGGACTCTCGTTATCCATTTGGTGCTTACTCAGATCAAGTACAATTAGATTTAATCTATGCCTACTACAAAAATGATGATTTGCCATTATCTCAAGCCACAATTGCGCGTTTTTTACGCTTAAATCCAACCCATCCACAAGCGGATTGGGTTTATTATATGCGTGGTCTAACGCACATGGCGCAAGATCGTAGCTTTATGCATGACATGTTCAATATTGATCGTTTTGATCGTGATCCAACCCCTTCACGCCAAGCATTTCGCGATTTTAAATACCTCTTAGAACGCTTCCCTGATAGTCAGTATGACGCAGATGCGAAAGCTCGCATGGTTTTTTTAAAAAACCAACTTGCTGAATATGATCTAGCTGTTGCTGATTTTTATGTGCGCCGTGAAGCATGGATTGCAGCGATCAACCGTTGCCAACAAGTACAACGCTTATACCCAGACACAAGTGCTGCACGTAAGTCACTATTACTTGAAAAAACAGCGTATGAGAAATTAAAACTGGATAAAGAAGTCTCTCGCACAGAAGCGATGATCAAACTTAACCCAGTAAAATAAAGACCATCACAATGCAGCAATAAAAAATGGCAGCTCAATGAGCTGCCATTTTTATGAATATGTTAATAATAAATATTTACTTCATTCAATAACGTTAAAACTCCAACCGTACAACTAGCGCACAAAAAACACTCAATAGATTGAAATAAAACGTATTTACTCCCTAGTTAGCACTAGCCACCAGCAATAAATCTTTCTCCATACTGCCTTAGTTTATCAATAAAGCTCAAGTGTTTTTTAGATACTTTTTTGCAACAAACCTACTTTAGTCACATTTTTTTCGCTAAAAAATCACTAACGACAACAGTGTGATACAGGTCACATTATTAGTTGGTAATTTTAGTAATCTGAAGTTAACCCAACGAAGGGTAGCAAACGAGGAAGATAAATATGACATTAGAAATCACTGGCAAAAACATCGATATCACCCCGGCTATCCGTGAGCGTTTTGAATTTAAATTCGATAAGTTAGAAAAACTTCAAGTACCGCTAATTAAAAAACATATCATGATTAGCAAAGAGCCAAGCAAGCTATTTAAAATTGAGGCCTCTGTTAGCATTGCTGGAGGACAATTAGTCGCTTCTGCAGAGCATGAAGACTTGTTTGGTGCGATTACAGATCTTTACCAAAAACTTGATCGCCAATTGAAGAAACAAGCTCACAAACCAAATGCACGTCGTGCAAGTCATAGCGAAAAACCAGCAGAAGCTGAAGATACAACTGAATATGATGACGAAGTAGAATTTGATGAAGCATAATCGTTAATGATTAAGAGGATTTAAAACAGCCCTGCCAATGCAGGGCTGTTTGCTTTGGGCTTGACAAAAAAAGCCACCCTGCCTAATGTGGATTGCAATGATAAAACGATAATATGCCGCTTTCAGGTTTAAGAAAGCCGATCATAATAGGGATCGCTATGACCGATAACACACGCTCTTCATTGGATGAGATTCGCAATAATGTCACTCGCATCGATAATGCATTATTAGCACTTTTGGCTGAACGACGCACACTAAGTCTTGAAGTCGCTAAAAGTAAAATTGATACCGCTAAACCCGTTCGTGATCAAGCACGTGAGCAAGCATTGCTATTACGCTTAATCGACACGGGAAAAGAACATCAACTTGATCCGCTATACGTTACTCAAATTTTTCACACCATCATTGAAGACTCGGTTCTCTATCAACAAGCTTACTTACAGCGCTTACTTAATCCAGAAAATGCTTCCCCAACAGCACGAGTCTCTTTTTTAGGTGCCAAGGGATCATATTCACACCTTGCAAGCCGCAATTATTTTAGCCGCAAACAAACCCAATTAGTGGAAATTAGCTGTTCATGTTTTCGAGATATCGTCAATGAAGTAGAAACAGGTCATGCCGATTATGGTGTACTACCAATAGAAAACACCAGCTCGGGCTCAATCAATGAAGTGTATGACTTATTACAACACACCAGTTTATCAATCGTCGGGGAAATAACCCAGCCAATAGAACATTGCTTATTGACTGCTGTTAATACACAAATAGAACAAATAGACACCCTATATTCTCATCCTCAACCCCATCAGCAATGCAGCGAATTCCTTCATGGAATGGGAAAAATTAATCAACAATATTGCCCAAGTACTGCCGATGCTATGTTGACGGTTGCTGAGCTAAAACAACCTAATATTGCGGCTATTGGTAATGCGTCTAGTGGTGAAATTTACGGTTTAACCCCAATTAAAACCAACATTGCTAACCAACAAGAAAATTTTACCCGTTTTATTGTTGTTGCCCGTAAGCCCGTTGGCGTCAATTCATTAATTCCAGCTAAAACAACATTGATTATGTCAACCGCACAAGCTGCGGGCTCATTAGTTGAATGTTTAGTGGTGCTTCGTAATGCCAAAATAAATATGACTAAACTGGAATCTCGCCCAGTCATTGGTAATCCATGGGAAGAAATGTTCTATGTTGATGTCGAGATCAATTTAAAAGATCCACTAATGCAACAAGTCTTAGAAGACCTCACCCGCTTAACCCGCTTTATTAAAGTCTTAGGCTGTTATCCGAGTGAAAATGTGACCCCGACTGAAGTTGAATTCAGCGAATAATAATACTGAGGAAAGTGCATATTAGCGTCATTAAAAAAGCCCACCTTCATGATTAAACGTGGGCTTTTTAGTAAGTTCTGAAATTGAACGCTATTTATTTATGTCGAGTTGAATCATTCGCCTGTCTAAGTAGTCCTTGGCTCTCGACTAAAAAATGCTGTGCATAGTCACCAAACCAATGCTCAACCTGTCCAAAAGCTTGTTTAAAGGCCACTTTATCTTGGCGTTCTAACATATCAATTGCTTCACCAAAACGCTGATGGAAACGTTTGATCATCGCTAAGTTCTGAGGTGCTGACATAATAATATCAGCATATAACTGCGCATCTTGAGCAAATAACCGTCCAACCATAGCAAGTTCTAAGCGGTAAATCGGCGAGCTTAGTGACATCAATTGTTCTATTTTTGGGTCTTCTTCGGCTAAATGAACCCCATAAACGAACGAGGTAAAGTGACGTAAAGCTTGAATCAACGTCATCCCCTGATCATGTTCAATCGCACTAATACGGTTTAATGATGCTCCCCAAATCTGAATCTGCTCCAACAACCATTGGTAACTTTCAGGGTTACGGCCATCACAGTAAACAACCACTTGCTTGGCTAAACTTGGAATATCAGGGCCAAACATTGGATGTAAACCAACCACAGGCCCTGAGTGCACCTCTAACATCGCTTGCAGTGGGCCACTTTTAACCGACGTAAGATCAGTGAGAATACAATCATCAGGCAAATTACCTAATTTGGTAATGATTGCTTCTGTCATATGAATTGGGACAGAAACAACCACCATTCCCGCATCATGCAATATCTCATCTGCTCGATCCCAGTCTTGGCTACCGAGTAAACGTACTTGGTAACCAGACAAGGTAAATAGACGTTGGAACAATTGCCCAAGTTGACCATAACCACCAATAATCACAATTGGACGTAATTGCGGATTTAAACATTTAAACCCAGAGTCATTTTCACTGGAATATGATTCCCGCATCGTGCGCCGTAACACATCTTCAATCAGATCAGCAGGTACACCTTTTGACTCTGCTTCTTGACGGCGAGATGCCAACATTGCCGCTTCACGATCAGGGGCATAAATAGGCAATCCATGTTGGCTCTTAACAACACCAACTTGTTCGACTAACGCTAAACGGCGCGCTAATAGCTCCACCATTTGACGATCAACATCGTCTATTTGATCTCTTAATATGCTTAACTCAGCAACCATGACTTTTGACATCCGTATTTATCCAACTGCAACTATAATGCAAAGGGTTATTTAATTCTATTTTGTAGAAACGGCACTAACTCTTGATGGGCTTTTCGTAATACTTGTTCTGTTGTTTCCCAACTAATACACGCATCGGTAATTGAGACCCCGTAAGCCATATCTTGTAATGGTAAATCTGCGCTTTGACTCCCTTCATTAAGGTGACTTTCAATCATTAAACCAATAATTGAACGATTGCCTTCTCGAATTTGATGAATCACATCTGTCGCGACTAAAGGCTGACGCTGATAATCTTTAAGAGAGTTTGCGTGGCTACAGTCTATCATCAGCGATGGCGTCAGACCTGAGGCTGTCATTTCTGTTTCGCACTCAGCCACTGATACAGAATCATAATTGGTTTGTTTACCACCACGTAAAATAACATGACCATCAGGATTACCTTGCGTTGCAAGTAGAGCAACTTGTCCATTAGGATTAATCCCCATGAACTTATGTCCAGATGCTGCCGCTTGCATTGCATTAATAGCCGTCGCTAAGCTGCCATCAGTGCCATTTTTGAATCCGACTGGCATCGATAATCCGCTCGCCATCTCACGGTGTGTTTGTGACTCAGTAGTGCGAGCACCAATAGCAGACCAGCTAAACAAGTCACCTAAATATTGGGGGCTGATCGGATCAAGAGCTTCAGTCGCAACAGGTATTCCCTCTTCAACTAAATCAATCAGTAATTGACGCCCAATATGTAGCCCTTCTTCAATTTCAAACGAACCGTCAAGATAAGGATCGTTAATTAATCCTTTCCAACCCACTGTTGTACGCGGTTTTTCAAAGTACACCCGCATCACAATATAAAGCTGGTCATCTAATTCAGCCGCCAAGCGTTTTAACTTTTGAGCATATGCTTTCGCTTGTTCAATATCATGAATCGAGCACGGCCCACATACCACCAATAAGCGATGATCGCGATGATGAATAATATCGGCAATCGTTTGACGTGACTGCTCAATAAATGCCAACGCCGTACTAGATACTGCCATCTTACGTTTCAATTGTGCAGGCGTAATTAATACGGATTCTTCTGCAATATGAATGTTGTTTAAGCCATCTTTTTCCATCAGTGATCTCTGCCAGTTATAAATATTCTATCACCAACATAACAACTGCATCATCACCTTTGCAACAACTTGTAAACATAAAATGCCATTTGTAAACTTTTATTTACAAATGGCATTCTAATTGGTTTCACAACTTTTTATTATGACAGCTATCTCAAACGCTATTGAATTAAAAACACATCAACAGCTATACCACATTAAAAACGTGCTTATATTAGCAAATATCGAGAGAAGTTATTATTGAACACTAATGCATATCACATTCATAACATTATCTTAAGAAGCTAAAAATTGAAACCATTACACTGGTTGGCAGCAGAAATAATGCAATCCCTTTTAGTTGAGTCACACATTAGATAACGAGGATATATATGGCGTGGTTTTTACTCTGTGTTGCTGCCCTAATTGGCGGCTATTTTATTTATGGTAGCTTTATTGAAAAAGTCTTTGGTGTAAATGTTAACCGCCAAACTCCCGCTTATACCAAGCAAGATGGAGTCGATTATGTCCCGATGTCTAATAATAAAGTCTACTTGGTGCAGCTATTAAACATTGCGGGGGTCGGTCCTATATTTGGTCCGATTATGGGCGCACTTTACGGCCCGGCGGCAATGTTATGGATTGTTCTAGGCTGTATTTTTGCGGGCGCCGTCCACGATTATTTCTCAGGCATGCTTTCAGTTCGTAACGGTGGCGCATCAGTCCCCACATTAACAGGACGCTACTTGGGTAACGGTGCAAAACATTTTATGAATATCTTTGCTATCGTACTGTTACTGCTTGTGGGGGTTGTATTTGTTTCAGCGCCAGCAGGAATGATCACTAATTTAATTAACGATCAAACTAACTTAAATGTCTCGATGACCACCATGGTCGTGATTATTTTTGGTTACTATATTTTGGCTACAATTGTACCGGTAGATAAAATCATTGGTCGTTTTTATCCCTTCTTTGGTGCGTTACTCATTTTCATGTCTGTTGGATTAATTACTGCAATCGGCATTTCAGATGAACATCAATTATTAGGTGGCTTTGAAATCAATCACATGTTCACTAACATGAACCCTAATGACTTACCATTATGGCCAGCACTGTTTATTACCATTGCATGTGGTGCTATTTCAGGCTTCCATGCCACTCAATCTCCACTAATGGCACGCTGCATTGAAAACGAACAAAATGGTCGATTTATTTTTTATGGTGCCATGATTGGGGAAGGTATTATTGCGCTAATTTGGTGTGCACTAGCGCTATCATTCTTTGGTTCAATTGAAGCACTCTCTGACGCCGTCGCTAACGGTGGTCCCGGTAATGTAGTTTATAGCTCATCGTTTGGCTTGTTAGGCGTTTTTGGTGGCATCATTGCCTTTCTTGGAGTGGTAATTTTGCCGATCACTTCGGGTGATACTGCATTCCGTTCTAGCCGTTTAATTTTGGCTGAATATTTCAATATGGATCAAAAGCCATTACGTAATCGTTTATTAATGGCCATGCCACTGTTTGTATTAGGCGCCATTTTAACCCAAGTCGATTTTGCGATTATTTGGCGTTACTTTGGCTTTGCAAACCAAACCACAGCTGTAATGATGTTATGGACAGCATCGGCTTATCTATTACGACTTGATAAATTACATTGGGTAGCAACCATTCCTGCAATGTTCATGACCACGGTATGTATCTGTTTTATTCTCAATAACGATCAACTGGGCTTTGGCTTGCCAATGGTGGTATCTACCATTATCGCCATGATAGCGACAATCGGTATTACATTGATGATTATTAAAAAATCACAAGGTAAAGGCGTGATTGATTGTGATGAAGAGCAGCCAACAACGTCTCCTTTATCGTCAAAAAGCTAACCTCTGGTAACTAACAGATAGCAATACAAATAAACCAGTGCTTAGCGCTGGTTTTTCTTTACTCAAATTTAAAGTAAAAAAAAGCCCACCATATAGGTGGGCTTTTCGATAAACGTCAGACGCTTATTATTTCTTAGTAAGCTTCTCGCGGATACGTGCTGATTTACCAGAACGCTCACGTAGGTAGTACAACTTGGCACGACGTACTGCACCACGACGTTTAACAGTAATGCTGTCAACTACTGGAGAGTGAGTTTGGAACGCACGCTCAACGCCTTCACCGTTCGACATTTTACGAACAGTAAATGCTGAATGTAGACCACGGTTACGGATTGCGATTACAACGCCTTCAAAAGCCTGTAGACGCTCACGGTCACCTTCTTTTACCTTAACTTGTACAACAACAGTGTCACCTGGTGCGAAAGTCGGTAGGTCTGTTTTTAGTTGCTCTTGCTCAAGAGCTTTAATGATGTTACTCATTTGGTATATACCCTAGAATAAACTGATACTAAATTAATTAAATGCTTGCTTTATATTCGCGGATAAATTCCGCGAGCAAGAATTCCTGATCGTCAGTCAGAGCTAGGTTTTCCAGGAGCTCTGGTCTTCTCAGCCATGTACGGCCTAACGATTGCTTTAATCGCCAGCGACTAATTTCTTTATGATTGCCAGACATTAATACCGCAGGTACTTCATGCCCGTCCAACAATTCAGGTCTTGTATAATGAGGACAATCTAACCAACCATTTGCAAAAGAATCTTCTTCTGCTGACGCAAAATCACCCAGTACACCCGGAACAAACCGAACCACTGCATCAATCAACGTCATGGCAGGTAATTCGCCACCCGTTAACACAAAATCACCGATAGACCATTCTTCGTCTACCTCTTGCTGGATAATGCGCTCATCAACCCCTTCATAGCGACCACAGATAAGAATTAAATTCTCTGTCTGCGCTAACTCCTCAACACCAGCTTGATCCAGCTTACGGCCTTGAGGGGAAAGGTAGATTACTTTAGCCTGACCTTTTGCAGACTTTTTGGCAGTGTGAATGGCATCGCGCAAAGGCTGTACCATCATTAACATACCTGGTCCACCACCATACGGTCGATCATCCACCGTACGATGTTTGTCGTGCGTAAAATCACGAGGATTCCACGTATCAACACTCAAAAGGCCTTTTTTTACCGCCTGGCCTGTTACCCCATAATTGGTAATGGTAGAGAACATTTCAGGAAAAAGACTGATTACTCCAACCCACATATGCTCACTCGCTTAATTACCGGAGGTTAAAACTCAGGATCCCAGTCAACTTCGATCCGCTGAGCAGTGCGATCAATCAACTTGATGACCTGCTCATCGAGGAACGGGATTAAACGTTCCTTCTGTCCGAAAGCATCCTTAAGATTTGCCTTAACAACTAACACATCGTTTGAACCTGTTTCCAGGATATCAGTGACTTTACCTAGGTCGTAACCTTCAGTAGTGACAACTGACATACCAAACAACTCACGCCAGTAGAATTCTTCATCTGACAATGCGGGTAGTTGATCAGCCAAAACTGCTACTTCAACATTAGTGAAAACTTGTGCATCCTCGCGGATATCCATGCCTTCTAGTTTAGCAACAAGACCTTGACCGTGGCGTTTCCATGATTCAACATGGATTTCCGTCCACTCGCCTTTGATTTTAATCATCCAAGGGGTGTAGGAAAAAATACTTTCAGATTGTTCGGTGTAGGAAAAAACTTTGAGCCAACCCTTGATACCGTAGGTGGCACCCAGTTTACCGACAATAATGTGGTCTTGGTTTTTAATACTCATCGTTTTTCTCTTGTACCTAAGTACTAATTAAGCTACAGCTTTAGCTGCATCTTTGATTAGTTTAGCTACACGATCAGTCGCAGATGCGCCTTGACCTAACCAGTGGTTTACGCGATCTAGATCTAAACGTAAACGCTCTTCTTGACCCTTAGCTAGTGGGTTGAAGAAACCGATTTGCTCGATGTTTGCGCCGTCACGTGGAGCACGTGCGTCAGCAACAACGATTTGATAGAATGGACGCTTCTTAGCGCCGTGACGTGCCAAACGAATGGTTACCATATCGTCCTCTTTGCATTACTGTAAATTAAATGACCCCGCTATAATAACGAGGTCCGTGCCAAAATAAAGCCTCGGAATTTTACCCTTTGGGGCGACGAATGCAACTGCTTTAGTTACTTTTTCACCGTTTAAGTAGAATAAAAGCTTTAAAACCATTAAAAATCAGACTATTAACGGCCTGGGAACATACCGCCACCAGGCATCATGCCTTTCATTTGACGCATCATATTCTTCATTCCACCCTTTTGCATCTTTTTCATCATCTTTTGCATCTGGGTAAATTGCTTCAATAAACGGTTCACATCTTGTACTTGAGTACCAGAACCAGCAGCAATACGCTTCTTACGTGAGCCTTTAATTAACTCAGGTCGAGCACGTTCGCCTTTCGTCATTGAATTGATGATAGCTTCCATTTGCATGAAGATTTTATCGTCAACTTTATCTTTCATATCACCGGGTAATTGCGACATACCAGGAAGTTTGTCGAGCATGCCCATCATGCCGCCCATGTTTTTCATTTGCTGAAGCTGGCTACGGAAATCTTCAAGATCAAACCCTTTTTTATCTTTAAATTTCTTAGCTAATTTTTCTGCTTCTTTTTTATCAACGTTACGTTCTAGATCTTCGATCAACGATAAAACGTCACCCATACCTAAAATACGGGAAGCAACACGGTCAGGATGGAACGGTTCTAAAGCATCTGTTTTTTCACCGACACCTAAAAACTTAATTGGTTTACCTGTAATATGACGTACAGATAATGCCGCACCACCACGTGCATCACCATCAACCTTGGTTAAAATAACACCAGTTAGTGGCAATGCATCATTAAATGCTTTCGCTGTATTGGCCGCATCTTGACCCGTCATGGCATCAACCACGAACAGGGTTTCAACTGGATTTAGCGCTTGATGGATGTCTTTGATCTCACCCATCATTTCTTCATCAACGTGCAAACGGCCTGCGGTATCGACAATCACCACATCATAGAACTTGGTTTTTCCGTGTTCTAGCGCTGCTTTTACAATCGTTAATGGTTTTTGCTCAACGCTTGATGGGAAGAAATCCACACCAACATCGGTTGCCAATGTTTCAAGCTGTTTGATTGCCGCTGGGCGGTAAACATCGGCAGAAACAACCAAAACTTTCTTTTTGTCACGCTCTTTTAAAAGCTTACCTAATTTACCTACACTGGTGGTTTTACCCGCACCTTGTAAACCAGCCATTAAGATAACAGCAGGCGGTTGGCAGCTTAAATCAAGTGCTTCATTGCCTTCGCCCATTACAGATTCTAGTTCAGATTGAACAATCTTAATGAATTCTTGGCCAGGCGTGAGGCTTTTTGATACTTCAGTACCTACTGCACGCTCTTTTACACGCTTAACGAATTCGCGAACAACAGGTAGCGCAACGTCGGCTTCGAGTAATGCCATCCGCACTTCACGCAAGGTATCCTTTATATTGTCATCCGTAAGACGACCACGGCCGCTGACATTTTTAAGCGTTCGCGATAAACGCTCGGTTAAATTTTCGAACATGTGGTGCTACTCGCTCGTTACGCAACTCAATCAAAATTGCAAAATTATCAAAATTACTGCAAGTATACCGCAAAAAAGCTCGGTCTTTCATGTAAACCCACAGCTCTTTTTGGGATTACATTGGCGACGAAGGTTTGAGCAGGGTATAATTGCTGCCTCTAAATATTAAAAATAGCTATTCGTTACTAAGGAGCTCTCTGGTTGACTATGGACATGCTAATTGCCATCCCTGCAGTATGCTTTTATATCATTGCACTGCTGCTTGTTGTCCCAGGACTTGCTAACAATAATGGTATTAAAACTCAACCGGTTTTTATTACCGCCATTATTGCTATTGCCTTACATTTGCTATTACTTAAAGATCTTATTTTTGCCACAACGGGTCAAAACCTCAGTATCCTTAACGTTGCATCACTGATTAGCGTTATTGTTGCCAGTTTAACCACGCTTGCAATGTTAAAAATGCGGATTTGGTTCCTATTACCTGTTGTATACAGCTTTGCTGCGATTAACTTGTTTGCCGCCACTATGTTACCTGGTGCCTTTATTACCCATTTAGAAGCCCAACCGCAAGCTTTAGTGCATATTTCTATCGCATTGTTCTCATATTCAACGCTAATGATCGCAACTTTATATGCGTTACAACTGGCTTGGCTTGATCATAAATTAAAGCATAAAAAAAGCTTACAGATTAATCCTAACATTCCACCATTAATGATGGTAGAGCGCCAACTTTTCAAGATCATTATCGTCGGTTATAGTTTATTAACCGTCACACTGATCAGCGGCTACTTCTTTATTGGCGACATTATTGCCCAAGGTAAAACCCATAAAGCCATTCTATCTTTACTGGCTTGGATAATTTACAGCATACTGTTATGGGGACATTACCGCCAAGGCTGGCGCGGGCGTAAAGTCGTTTGGTTTAGCCTCGCCGGTGCTTTTTTACTGACATTAGCCTATTTCGGAAGCCGTTTTGTCAAAGAAATTATCATTGGTAGCTAGTTACGCTACAGACACCTAAATTATTGCTACACTTATTTTTATAATAGCTGCTGCTTTATCTATATATTGTTCAGTTATTCAATGACTAACAATATTTGCTTAATCTGTTAAGGACTGCCCCTTTTGGACCAAATTTCCACAGGCTTATTATTTGCTTTACTTGCTCTTATGATCATCATTTCAGCTTACTTTTCAAGTTCTGAAACGGGAATGATGACCCTCAACCGTTATAAGTTACGCCACCTTGCCAGTCAAGGACATAAAGGGGCTCAGCGAGTAGAGAAACTCCTTTCACGTACCGACCGTTTATTAGGCTTAATTCTGATCGGTAATAACCTGGTTAATATTATTGCATCAGCCATTGCGACCATTATTGGCATGCGCCTTTACGGTGATGCTGGCGTCGCTATTGCAACGGCAGTATTGACTATTGTGATCCTTGTTTTTGCTGAAGTAACACCAAAAACAGTAGCAGCACTGTATCCAGAAAAAGTCTCTTATACTAGCAGCATCTTACTTAACATATTAATGAAATTACTCTACCCATTAGTATGGTTTGTTAATGGCATTACGAATGGCTTCTTGTTTATTCTAGGTGTCAAAAAAGATAACGATACCGCATCAAATATTAACTCTGAAGAGCTGCGTACTATTGTTAATGAAGCGGGTTCACTGATCCCTCGTCGTCACCAAGATATGTTGATTTCTATTCTTGATTTAGAAAATGTCACCGTAGAAGAGTTAATGATTCCCCGCAATGAAATCGCGGCGATCAATGTCAATGATGATTGGAAATCCATTGTGCGCCAGTTAAGCCATTCGGCACATGGCCGTATTGTCTTATATCGCGACAGTATTGATGAGGTGGTTGGTATGTTACGTGTCCGTGAAGCCTACCGCTTAATGATGGATAAGAATGATTTCAGCAAAGAAAACCTACTGCGTGCCGCTGATGAAGTGTATTTCATTCCAGAAGGTACACCGCTCAATATTCAGCTATTAAAGTTTCAACGCAATAAAGAGCGTATCGGTTTAATTGTTGATGAATACGGTGATATTCAAGGTTTAATCACTGTTGAAGATATTCTAGAAGAGATCGTCGGCGAGTTTACCACCTCAATTGCACCTACGCTGGCCGAAGAGATTACCTTACAAAAAGATGGTAGCTTATTAATTGAAGGCAGTGCCAATATTCGCGACCTTAATAAGAGCTTAAACTGGCAATTACCAACAGATGGGCCTCGTACATTAAATGGCTTTATTCTTGAACATTTAGAATATATTCCAGATGAAAAGATCAAAGTTGATATTAACGGTCATAAAATGGAAATCATTGAGGTTGCTGGTAATATGATTAAATTAGTTAAAGTATTGCCGACAAACAATAATCCAGAGAAGCAATCTAAAACAGAACAAAAGCTTAACAACCACTGATCGCACTAGTTTTAATTAATAATCAAAGAAATAGTACTTAAAGAAGAAAGCCGCATTATGATTTTATACACAATGCGGCTTTTTTTAGTATTCAATATTTGTGATTATTTTACGTGTAACTGCTGCAACATTGCTTCAGGTAAAGCAAGAGCATCATTTTTATTGACCTCAATACCCGCATTGATAATCGCAGTTGCAATCGCTTTTGCTTCTGTTAACGAATGCATACTATAAGTACCGCATTGGTATTCATTGAGCTCAGGTATCTGCTCTTGAGTCGCGACGGCTAGCACATCGTTCATTGCCGCCAACCAAGCTTGAGCAACAGTTTGTTCGGTTGGTGTGCCAATCAAGCTCATGTAAAAACCGGTACGACATCCCATCGGTGAAATATCAATAATTTCCACGGTGGCTGAATTTAGGTGTTGACGCATAAAGCCTGCATACAAATGCTCTAACGTGTGAATACCACGCTCACTGAGAATATCGGCATTAGGACGACAAAAACGCAAATCAAACACGGTAATCGTATCGCCTTTAGGGGTTTGCATGGTCTTGGCGATCCGAACTGCTGGCGCATGCATTTTAGTGTGATCGACAGTAAAGCTATCAAGTAACGGCATTGCTTACTTCTCCTTGTCTTAAAAATAAATCCTAGCACCTAATTACTGCAGTGCATATTCCAATTAACCTACCACCAACTTTTATTGTTATCGAGCTCTTTGCGGCATTGTTTTAGTTGCCAGCCGTAGTTTTTTGATTGCTGTTCAACCTTACGAGCGACTTTCATTAACCACGGTTTACTTCGATAAGTACCGCGTTTATAACCACCACGGCCATCGTGATAAGCTAAATATTGTCCATACGCATCCCATTTAGAAATACCTAATTGACGTTGTGTTTCATAGGTATACCAGCCAATAAATTGTAATGCATCATCAAAACTACTGCGAGAACCACCATGACCGGTATATTTTTGGAAATCAGCCCATGCAGGATCTTGCGCTTGCGCATACCCATACGCACTACTCACTCGTCCCCATGGAATAAATCCAAGCACATAGTCTTTAGGCGGTAATGCATCATGACGGTAACTACTTTCTTGCTTCATGATTGCCATCGCAACATTAATCGGCGTGCCCCATTTTTGCTGCATATCGACAGCATCTTCATACCAATCAGGGTATTGACGAAAGATGCTGCATAAATTTGATTGGTTACTTGGCGGTGGTGTCGCACAACCACTCACAATCAAAGCCACCACTGTCAGTAATAATAATCGTACACGTAAGCGCATTTTTTACCTTATATTATTAATCACGAATTTTGATCAAAAAAAAGCTGACACTTAGAGAATGTCAGCTTAATATGATGTCTTATTTGGTTAACATCGGTATTTCTACATCAACATCCGCAAAATAATCGGCTAAGAACTCATCAAATGAAAGTGTGTCACTTTGTTCAATCTGATGTTGTTTAATCACCGATGCCGCCACCTCTTGCTCAAACGTCGCTTGATCATAAAAACGGAATGCTTGTTGTGCTAATTGCTTCGCATGCGCCGTTGCATAATAATCACCAAGAGGACCAATACCTTGATAAGTTTTGATCTGATCAAGTAGCTTAGCTGAAAACGTTAACTGTGGATCTTCGATCCAAGTTAATAAGCGTTGGTGAGTTTGCTGGTATTTATCGTTACCGTATAAACCATCGAGTGTAATCGCAACTTGCTCTAATTCAGCAAAAACACGACGTCCCCATGCTTTAAGCAATAGCTCTTCACCATGACAACCAATTTTAAGTAATAATTCTGGATTACGGCCATCAACAACCACTTTATTCCAATTCTCACGCCAACATGCTAATTCACAATCAGTCATATCAGGCGAGGGTGTTAGTGTTGCCCAGATTAAAAATAAATCAAGAAAACGCACCTGATCTTCATCAATACCAATTGGGCTAAATGGGTTCACATCAAGTGAACGCACTTCAATATACTCTACACCGGCACGCTTTAATGCTTCTGATGGTTTTTCACCACTTTTAGCTACACGCTTAGGACGAATAGGGGCATACAACTCATTTTCTATTTGTAATACATTACTGTTGAGTTGCTGACGTTTACCATCAACCATCACTCCTAACTCAGAAAATTCTTCCGATGGGGTGTGAATAGCACTGTTAAGTCCGGTTAAATATTGGTCAATACTATTGAATCCAATTTTCAACGAGCTTTGGGCGTGGTTGGTATAGCCTAAATCACTTAACCGTAATGCAGTTGCATTCTCTAAAAAGTAAGTACCTTTACCTACTTTTTCAAATGATGCTTTTAATGCTTCATTTTGAATAAATGAACCACATAGCGCAGGTGATGAACCAAATAAATACGGGATTAACCATCCAAAACGATAGTAGTTACGAATCAAACCAAAGTACGCATCAGAAACTGAGTCTTGGCGTTGCTGCTCTGTTTGATCGCCAAATAGACTATCCCAAAAAGTATCAGGGAAAGAAAAATTAAAATGCACCCCAGAGATAATTTGCATCACACTACCGTAACGGCGTTTTAAACCTTCACGGTAAAGCGTTTTCATTTGACCAGTATTTGAACTGCCGTACTGTGCTAATTCAATCTCATCCTGGTCACCAACAAAACATGGCATAGACATCGGCCATAAGCGCTCGCCAGCCATATGGCTTAATGAAAACTTATGAATATCGTCTAATTGTGCAAGTAGATCGTCAACATCACGAGAAACTGGCGTAATGAATTCTAATAAGGATTCAGCAAAATCAGTGGTGATCCACTTATTCGTTAATGCCGAACCTAAAGCTGTAGGATGTGGCAATGAAGAGACTTGTAGATCTTCTGTGATACGCAAAGACTCACGCTCAAGACCACGCCCTAACTGTGTTAATGCTTCAGGATTTTTGGCAACCTGTTGCAACCTTTCGGAAAAAGTCATGAAGGCTATTCTCGTTGTTATCTAATTGAAGAAAACAGGGTAATCATTATTTAACAGGATTACCATGCTTTATAGTATTAATCATTGTGAAACATATGCACTACACAGTAACAGTCTTTAACTTAATAAAGACTGATACTGTGAGTCTATATTACTGATTAAGTGCTAATTGATGAATAGGTAAATCTAAGGTCTTTAATTGTGGTAATAATGCTTTTGCATCCCCAACAATAACTATTTGATAATCTTTAGGGTTAAACCACTTTTTCGCTAATTTATCCATTTCAGATTTCGTAATTGTCGCCACAATCTGGTTTCGTTGAGCCACAAAATCTTTGGGTAGATCATAATTAAGTATGGTACCTAATAACGCCGCTTTTTTAGCTGGCGTTTCATAGCTTAATGCATCTTGTTGACCAACAGCTAACCGCATAAATTTCACTTCTTTATCCGTTAAACCCGTCATGCTCATGCGTTTTAATTCCGCCATAAACTCTTTGATCGCGGGCAAGGTTGCATTCGCACGTACTTGCGCATAAAAACTTGCCATACCAATTTCACGTCCACCGGTTAAATACCCGCCAGCACCATAGGTATAGCCTTTATCTTCACGCAAGTTCATATTTAAACGGCTATTAAAATTACCCGCTAAATTGAAATTAGCCAACTGGGTCTTAAATAACTCACCCGTAGCATCATAAGCTAAGCCTTGACGCACAAATCGAATCACCGTTTGTGGCGCATGGGGTTTATTCACTAACCATACAGCTTGTTGTGATAGCTGAGGCAATATTGGCGTCGAGAATACAGGTTTAGGTTGTCCTTTCCATGCAGCTAAAGGTGCTAAATCGGTATTTAACGTTGTTGAGCTAATATCACCAACAACAACAACATCAGCACCATTAGGAGTGTAATAACGCTGATAGAAGTCCTTAACATCTTGTAATGTAATATTATTAATCGATGCTTGAGTCCCTTCTGTCGAACGGCTAAATACCGTGCCTTTAAACAACACATCACGCGTAGCTTGGCTTGCTAACCAGTCAGCACTTTGATGTTCATAAACAATGCTTTCAAGCATCTGTTTCTTTAAGCGTTTAAAATCAGACGCTGTAAAATTAGGCATCAATAGTCGTTGTTCAAACAAAGCCAGTGTTTGAGGTAGATTCTTCGTCAGCGTAGTTAATGAAATTGTAGAGCCATAAAGTCCAGCATTAACAGTAATACTACTGCCTAAGGTATCCAGTTGTGATGCCATCGCTTCCGCAGTTAACTTCTCGGTGCCTTCATTCATCATCGCGGCGGTCAATTGTGCTAATCCCGCTTTACCTTCAGGCTCAACTCGGCGTCCTGCTGGCACCTCTAACTGTAAAGTAATAGTTGGGGTTTCTTTATATTCTGTCCCAATAACATTAATGCCATTGGCTAATTTAAATTCATATAAACTTGGCATCACTGCCTTAACTGGGGTCGATGCTTGTGGCATCACACTACGATCAAAGTTATCTGTTACCGTTCGATAAGCCAGATCTTGTTCTTTAATCTTATGGTGTTGAGATAAATGGCGAGGAGCAGGCGTAAAGTTAGGCTGCGCAGCCTGTAGTTGTAATTGCCCCTTAGGTACCACGCTTAAACTCACGCTTGGCTGCTGGTATAGGTATTTATTGTAAGCAGCCATCACACTATCAGTCGTGACTCGATTAACATTTGCGAGCTCTGTCGGTAAATAGTTAGGGTTACCAAAAAAGGTTTGATAAGCCGCTAATTGTGATACTTTTCCTGCCACACTTTGCAAACCATAAATGGCACTTGCAGCAACGGAACCTTTAATTTCATTCAGTTGTTGAGAGTTAATACCTTGAGTTTCAATACTATTAACAACAGCCATCACCTTAGTACGCAGTTGCTTTAAATTACCCTGATTACCACTTGGAGCCATAGCATAAACATACATAGTACATGCTAGCTCAGCACAATCTTGAAAAGCGCCGGCATCAACAGCATAACCAGTCTTAACTAATTTTTGATACAGTAAGCTATTAGTACCACTACCAATAATTTGTCCAAGCATATCCAATGACGACTGATCTTTAGCCCCTAGATAGGCGGTCGGCCAACCCATCATTAGCATCGGCTGCTGAATATTATCTTCAAGGGTAATAAAACGATTATGCGCTAATTTTGCGGGTTTTTTCGGTGCATCTTCAACTTCAGGACCACGTGGAATCGAGCCAAAATATTGATTAACCCATGCTAATGTTTGGGCTTTATTAATATCACCACCAATGGTGAGCGTTGCATTATTAGGCCCATACCAACGCAAGAAAAAGGCTTTAAGATCATTAACATCAACCCGATCAAGATCTTCTACATAACCAATGGTTTGCCATGAATATGGATGACTACGTGGATATAGTGCCTCGCCCATTTTCTCATAAATCAACCCATAAGGACGATTTTCAAAGTTCTGAGCACGCTCATTTTTAACCGTTGAGCGTTGAATTTCAAATTTACGCTGCGACACCGCATCTAATAAAAAGCCCATACGATCAGACTCTAACCACAGCATTTTTTGGAGTTGATTGGCGGGTACCGTTTCGTAATAATTAGTACGATCACGGTTAGTGCTACCATTAAGGGTACCACCGGCTTCAGTTATTAAACGAAAATGCTGTTGATCGCCAACATGTTTTGAGCCTTGGAACATCATATGTTCAAAGAAATGGGCAAAACCTGACTTTCCTTGCTGTTCACGTGCAGAGCCGACATGATAAGTAACATCGACATTCACCAGTGGATCTGAATCATCAGGCGACAAAATAACGATAAGTCCATTTGCCAATTGATATTTACTGTAAGGAATGACAGCTTTACCTGATACCACCTTCACTTGCTCAATAAATTTAACGCCTTGCGGTAAATTATTATTTAATGAAGTCTCTTCGCTCCATTGACTACAGCCAGCTAATGACAGTAATGCTGCACTTAAAACCCACTTTTGCACGTTAATATCTTCCTTACACAGATAATCCGGGAAATAACCCTAGCACAATCACGGCCAAGGCAACATAGCGGATCATTTTCCCAATAAAAATAGCGACAGCACACCACCAAAAACGCATTCGCAACCATCCGGCGGCTAAACATAATGGATCACCAATCAATGGCATCCAGCTTAACAGTAAGCTCCAATAACCGTATTTCTTTAACCATAATAATGCATTATTGCTGTGTTTATTGTCTGCTGTCTTATCTGGCAGTAATAAACCTAACCAATAATTAGTTAAACCACCAAGGGTATTACCAATGGTCACCACGGCCACAATTTGCCAAACAGGATTATCTCCTACCTTTAACGCCGCAATAAGATTAGCCTCAGAGCCGCCAGGTAGTAACGTCGCACTTAAAAACCCCGTCGCAAACAGTACCCATAATCCAAGATCACCGTTCATTAATTCTGTCATTAAGTTGTTATCTCATTAATTAACAATACACATTCCACCATCACTTAATCTATTACGTTTCAATCATACAAACTATTTAACGTTGATAATACCAAGTCGATTAATCGGTTGTTATTTAGTCTTTTATTTCATAGTGCAATAACGATGGCGATGAAAAATGGATTTTAGCCATAAGCCAGCCAGTCACTCAGAAGGGTATTTTTTTAAAAGAAAAGGTAATAAAACGATCAAAATGGAGGCATAAAAAAAGCCCAGCCTAAGCTGAGCTTTTAAATGATGGTGCGCGCGGGAGGATTCGAACCTCCGACCGCCTGGTTCGTAGCCAAGTACTCTATCCAGCTGAGCTACGCGCGCACTAATTCTGTTACAACAACAGACATTGAGGTCTATTGCTTTTAAATGATGGTGCGCGCGGGAGGATTCGAACCTCCGACCGCCTGGTTCGTAGCCAAGTACTCTATCCAGCTGAGCTACGCGCGCACTAATTCTGTTACAACAACAAA
>NZ_PYLV01000034.1:0-31107 GCF_003025475.1 Photobacterium sp. NCIMB 13483 | reverse complement strand
GGCATGTATCTGTTCAAGTGCTTGTCTTAAAAACATAAAAAAATCCAAGTGCATTAAATACACTTGGATTTTTACACATCTACAGGATCGTTCAATTGATCATTTTGGGCTTAACTGATCAGCATTACGGCCTTAGCCAGCATTTTATTAGCGAGTAGCGTATCGAATTATAACGCGATAACGTTCGCTGCTTGTAGACCTTTTTGGCCTTGCTCAACGTCAAATGATACTTTCTGACCTTCAGCTAATGTTTTAAAGCCTTCAGAAACGATAGCACGAAAGTGAACGAATACGTCAGCGCCGCCATTGTCTTGAGTAATGAAACCAAAACCTTTCTCTTCGTTAAACCACTTAACAGTACCGATTGTTTTTGATAATGACATTGAATGTCCCTTAATTTGAATCTGAGTAAATTATCGCACACTGCAATAATCTGAAATGATAATATTCATATAAATCACTGTACTACCCTTATACTCATAACCATACCGAATTGTTATGAAGGTGTACCATACTTATATTGTTATTAAATAATGTCATTTGGCGAGATAAGACATTTAATTAAAATCATTTCTTAATTAAATCCCCTGGGGTATTAATAAGAAATGTAGAAATTACCAATTACTTTATTGCTACTATTTGTAATGTTACCTGCCGCTGTTTTTTCACAGTAACTAAATGATATATCAAGATTATCAACATTACCGTTAATAAGAACATGACGCTTTAATACATCACTGTTTAACTGATGGATATTGGCACTCCAAGTGCGTTGGTTTTTTACTAAATTAAAGTTTACTATCATTATTAACCTCTTGATTTTCATTTGTATTTACAGGGTTTTCTTGACGATTCTGTTGGAACCAAAATCGCTTACGGCCTAATGAACGAGACATAAGTATCCTTAGTTTTTTTACTAGCAGAAAAATATTCAGATGATAAAAGGCATCTAACATTATTCATGCTAATTAAGTATTTAAATTTTTATTTATAATAAAGTAACGAAGTAAATATGAACGTAACGACAAATACAGAAGCAGATGTTGGAAGTGTTTTATATTTCGATGATATTGTATAAATAATTTTTAAGTTAAATGGGTGTTATTAAAAGTGACGCAAACGGTACTGCGACCATTTGCGTCGACTTAAAATATTATAAAGCTACAACGTTTGCAGCTTGAAGACCTTTTTGGCCTTGCTCTACTTCAAAAGACACTTTTTGGCCTTCAGCAAGAGTTTTGAAACCTTCAGATGCGATTGCACGGAAGTGAACGAATACGTCAGCGCCGCCATTATCTTGAGTAATGAAGCCGAAACCTTTCTCTTCGTTGAACCACTTAACGATACCAGTAGACATAATGTGTCCCTTAATTTTGATTAAAATTCATAAAAAATTAAACGCGAATAAATCACGATGCGCTGAAAGCTTGAATTATTGAATGTGACGATGAAGCTAAGGGAAACACTAAGGAATGCAACAATAACGAAGATATTCTGAGGGTTTTTCTTTTACTTGATGTTTTCATTAATAACTCTGAACAACAGAGCACCGACATTATTATGTGGTTAGCAATTATTGTAAAGATTTATTTTTTGATAATTATTGAAATAACAATTAACCACATGATATTACTTGGTAAATATTTAATCACTACCAAGCAATATCAATAAAAAAACACCACTTTGGATAAAATTTGAATCTTTTTCAGAACTCAACAGATAACATTGTCGCTTAAAAATTATGCATTTTGACCAGCAACATAACCTGAACTCCATGCCCATTGGAAGTTGTAACCACCCAACCAACCACTAACATCCATCACTTCACCAGCAAAAAACAGCCCTTTAATCCGCTTCGATTCCATGGTTTTTGATGATAATTCATCTGTATCAACGCCACCAAGGGTCACTTCAGCAGTGCGATAGCCTTCGGTGCCATTAGGTGCAATATTCCAGTGATGGAAATAGGTGGCTAACTGCTCAAACTCTTTATGATCAAGCTGCTTTAGCGGTTTATCTATAATGTCGCCACGAGTGATCAATACTTCAATTAAACGCTTAGGCAACAGACGAGATAACGTATTTTTTATACTTTGATTTGGATGCTGATCTCGTAATTGAAGTAACGTTTCAGCCAGATTAAGCGTTGGTAATAAATCAATACTTACCTTTTGTCCTGGCAACCAATACGAAGATATTTGTAGGACCACAGGGCCAGATAAGCCACGGTGAGTAAACAGTAAATTCTCTTTAAAGCTAGTTCCGTCTTCGGTCGTAATCACTGCAGGCACTGCGATACCCGATAGCTCTTCAAAAGCGTCTTTATCTTGCTTATGCAGTGTAAATGGCACTAATCCTGCTGTGGTTGGCACCATTTTTAAACCAAACTGTGCTGCAATTTGATAGCCAAATGGGGTCGCACCTAATTTAGGCATCGACAAGCCCCCTGTCGCCACCACCAGCGATTCACAGCTGATCGTTTCACCGTTAACATTCAAACTAAACCCAGTCTCTAATTGGGTAATAGCACTGATGTCAGTTTGGTAACGTAAACTGATATTAGGCATATCACATTCAGCCACCAACATTTTGACAATGTCTTTTGCGGAATCTAAGCAAAATAATTGCCCATGATCACGCTCTTCATAATCAATTTCATGCTGACAAACTAACCCAATAAAGTCCCATTGGCTGTATTGTGACAATGCTGATTTAACAAAATGGGGATTACGGCAAACATAATTATTAGCAGCAACATCATTATTGGTAAAATTACAGCGACCACCACCTGAAATTAAAATTTTACGACCAGGTTTTTTACCGTGATCTAGCACAAGCACTGAGCGTCCGCGCTTGCCTGCTGTAGCTGCGCACATTAAGCCGGCAGCACCTGCACCAATAATTACTACATCATATTTGTTCGCCATGGATTTCAATCAGCCTTTAATGTCACTAAATAAACGCAAAAAGGATGCTAACAGTTAGCATCCTTTTTCTATTGTTACGGCTATTTTACCTGCCTCTTAGCCCAATACCAACAGCTATCCCACCACAACGATTTATTCGATTAAAATCAAGCTTGTTGATGACAATCTATCGACGTTAATGCCGTCACCGCAGCGGTTGGCATATCTAAGGTCGTGGTTGGGAACGCAAAATCAGCCCCATGAGCATGAACAATCTCAACAATTTTAAGCATCACATCTTGCTGAACCGCTTTGTATTTGACCCAATCAACGGTTTTAGTAAAGGTGTACACCAAAATATTCAGTGACGATGGTCCGTAAGTGTCAAAACTCACAATCAAGGTTTGGCGTGTTTCAATATCGGCATGGTTTTGGAGCATTTTTTTTATATCATCAACCACCAGCCCCACAACCGCCGCATCGCAATAACGTAAACCAACACTTTGTTTAATACGACGGTTCTGCATTCGTGAGGCGTTTTCTACCACTACCGAGCTAAAAACTGAATTAGGGACGTACAACGGCCGTTTATCAAAAGTGCGAATCACCGTCATACGAAACCCTATTCGCTCAATCGTTCCTTCAATTTGGCGATCAGGACTGCGAATCCAATCACCCACTTTAAAGGGACGATCAAAATAAATCATCATGCCACCAAAGAAATTCGCCAATAAATCTTTGGCTGCCATACCGACCACTAAACCACCGACACCACCAAAGGTCAGCAAACCCGACAAACTTAAACCGAAGTTTTGCATCACAATTAAGCTACTCAATACCATTACAATTAAGCGTAATATTTTTGAAATAGCGGTGACGGTAGTAGCATCTCGATGTGGGCGATTATCTAAAATGGTTTGTTCAATATTGGTGATCAATCGCATCAGAATCCAAATAAAGACCCCGACCAATAGTAAGTGGCGTAATAAAGCCAAGAAGCCACTTGAATAAGAAGTGATGTTATCAACCATAATGCCTAATGACATTAACCCAGGCCACACCCAAATACACAATGAAACAGGGGCTCGAACGGCATCAATTAACGCATCATCCCAAATAAAATGGGTTTTACTCGCTATGGTTGCTAATCGACGTGAAAGTAATAACCACCCGCACCATAATAATGTGCTTAACAGCAGCAACAAGCCGATGTTATACATCCAATTAACAGAGGCACCTTTTTCAAGTGATGACCACCAAACGACAAATTGATCCATAGCGACATTGTTCCGATACTAAATAGTAATAAGTGAAGCGACATTGATAAGTTATAACTATATCAAATGAATGATATAACACTGAATAAGGGTATCGCAAAGAAAGTGTCACTAGGAAAGTGACACCTAAGCAGAGAGCGCTCTTTTAAAGCCCGAGAAAGGCCACGGCAAAAATAGCCACAAAAAAGGTAATCATAAAGGTACTCGCCAAGACAAATAATTTACGAACTTTCATGCATTTAGCCATAAATAGCGGATCGTGATGTTTTTTATACTGTTGGCTACGAATGTAATGAAATAAGCGAATTTGTTTACTGACATTACCTTGTGACGAAAAAAAACCACGCCCGTCAACTTGCTGATATAACAACGGATCGCAGTCTCGCATCACGACTAACAAAGAACGTAATGTACTGATATATCGACAAGTGTTAACGGTTGCCACCAAAAAAATCGCAACCAAAAGTGCATCACCACTGATCATAGTTATCCCCTCTTAATGTCACGCACTTATAGGGATAAAAGGGGCGGTATTATCACGCCCCCTGAACCACTTTAAGCTTGTGAGTCCATGACTGATGTTGGTGCTGACTCGCCTTTAGCCATTGCAGCTAAATCTTTATCAATAAAGAATAGCGCTTTACCATCTTCACCAACTAATTCAATTTTATCTAAAATGCCTTTGAATAATTTCTCTTCTTCGTGCTGCTCTGACACATACCACTGTAAGAAATTAAACGTTGAATAATCTTGAGTAGAAAATGCAACGTGAGCTAATTCATTAATTTTTTTTGTGATAAGTTGTTCATGCTCATAAGTTTCACGAAATACATTACCAAGAGAAGCAAACTCATGCTTTGGTGCTTCAATGGTACCTAGAATCGGTAACGCACCGGTTTCACTCACATAAGTAAACAAACGTTGCATATGCTCCATCTCTTCAGCAGCATGCACGCGTAAGAACGCAGCGGCACCTTCAAACCCTTTATCTTCACACCATGCACTCATTTGTAAGTACAAATTTGAAGAAAAGAACTCTAAATTAATTTGCTCGTTAAGATTTTCAACCATTGCCTTGGCTAACATTGCACTACTCCTGTTTGTTTAAGTGTAATCAAGACATTGTCACTGTGCATTGTTAAGAATGCAACAAATGAACAAAACGTCCTCAATAAAGGAACGACTATTAGTATAAACCACTAAAATAACAATAAAAACGGCTCAACGTTTACGAAAAATAATTAACCATTTCGTAATCTATAGATGCGATCTAATCGATATTTTTAAGTGTAGACCAGTGCTAACATAGACCATTATTATATGGTTATGGAAGATAAGTGATGGTTTATAAACATATTATCGCTGCTATCGATCTTTCTGAAGATAGCGTCTATCTCGTCAATAAAGCAGCTAAATTAGCGCAATCATTGAATGCTAAACTATCACTGGTTCACATCGATGTTGATTATGCTGATCTCTACACTGGCTTGATTGATATTAACTTAGCAGAAATGCACGAACGTGCTGAAAGCGATGCTCAAACTCGATTACATGAGCTTGCTAATAATGCGGGTTACCCGGTTGCTCACACCTTAGTGGGTAGCGGTGATTTAAGTGAAGAAATTTGTAGCACTATCAAAGATCTTAACGTTGATTTAGTCATTTGTGGTCATCATCAAGATTTCTGGAGTAAAATTTTATCATCGACTCGTCAACTTATTAGCCGCACTCCGGTTGATTTATTGATCGTACCGCTAAAATAACTCATCATAAATATAGCAGTCGTTGTTATAACGACTGCTACTCGTCGTCACGATAGCATACTGTCATTATCATATTCTTCATCGCACAATTTAGTTACACTGCTGTTATCCCCTCTCAATACACCCAGTTGCAACAATGAAATACTTATCATTAATAACCCTATTATGGGCATTTTCGTTTAGCTTAATTGGCGTTTATCTTGCTGGTCAAGTTGATGCTTGGTTCTCAGTTTTAACCCGCGTTTGTCTCGCTGCACTCGTTTTTATACCGTTTTTACGTACTAAACATCTATACCCAAAGCTTGCCATCAAATTAATGGTCGTCGGCGCGTTTCAACTTGGGCTAATGTATTGCTTTTATTACCAATCGTTCTTGTATTTAACCGTCCCAGAAGTGCTACTGTTTACAATTTTCACCCCCATTTATGTCACTCTGATTTATGACGCATTACATAAACAATTTTCACCATGGTATTTACTGAGTGCGGTGATCGCAGTGATCGGGGCGGCGGTGATTAAATTTGAAGGGATTAACCAACACTTCATTATTGGTTTTTTTATTGTTCAAGGCGCAAACCTGTGCTTTGCGATTGGCCAAGTTGGCTATAAACGCATAATTGAACAAGAACAAACGGATATACCACAACATACCGTGTTTGGCTGGTTTTATTTAGGCGCGGTATGTGTCGCTGTGCCAATGTATTTATTGTTTGGTAATAGTGCCAAATTACCCACAACATCATTACAGTGGGGAATTTTAACCTACCTCGGTGTGATTGCTTCTGGACTGGGATATTTCATTTGGAACAAAGGCGCGACAATGGTCAATGCTGGCGCATTAGCGATCATGAATAATGCTTTAGTGCCTGCCGGTTTAATCGTTAACTTGGTGATTTGGAACCATGATGTCGACTATCCACGACTCATTATTGGTGGCGGGATTATTCTATTATCACTGTGGTTTAATGAAACATGGGTTAAACAAAAAGTTGCCACCCAACGCGCATTAGCTCTCAAAAAATAGTCACAAAAAAGGCGCGATTATCGCGCCTTTCTCATACGATTGATGCGTTAAATAAATGCAAAAGCGTCGGCAAACATATGCTCCCGTAACGCACCTTTTTCTGTACAGAAACGTTCACGCGCGGCACCTGCCATTTCAAAACGACCACACACATAAATATCATAGGCAGATAAGCTTACAAAATCGTCGGCAACTGCATCCAATACATTACCAATTTTACCCTGCCAACCTTCAGGCGCTGTTTCTACAACAGGTACATAGCTAATATTGGCATATTGCTTTGCCAGTGCTTGCATTTCATCATTAGCATACAGCTGACACACATCACGCCCCCCCCAATAAACAAAGATTGGCTGAGTTAAACCACGGCTAATACAGTTATCCACCATACTGCGAATATAAGAAAAACCAGTGCCACCTGCGATCATCAACAATGGACGTTGACTTTCATGACGTAACCAAGCTTCGCCATGCGCTGCTTCAATCGTCACAGGTTGGTGAGCAGTTAATGCATTCTTCATCGTCTCAACCACTTCTAGTGCATAAGCATTATGTTCAGCAGCACCAATATGAAGCTCAAGCTCACCTTGACGACAAGGGCTACTAGCAATCGAGAACGGGCGTTTATCTTGTTCTCCCATTACTGCTAATAAGTATTGCCCTGCTTTGAAATCGAGGGCTTGTAATGGCGTTAATAAAATACGGTATGTATTACATGCCAACGGTTCAACTGACTTTACTTCACATTGGATAGACATGGTTTTCCTCTAGTCTAACGATAACACCAAGTCGCTTTCCACTCTCGCAAGACAAGCAAAGATCCAGCCTTGTGCCTGCTCTTGTGGCGTTAACATCGGCTCAAGCTCATAGCTTATTTGACCTTGTTGTTTACGACACATACACATAGCACAAGCACCCACTTGGCAGCGATTAGGAAAAGCGATGCCTGCGTTGAGCGCTGCTTGTAATACGGTTTGCTGCGCATCGGCAGTAAACGTAATGTTATTGGGCAACAGGCGTACTTGGTACATAAAAAATTCTCAATTCAATGACAGGTATTATCATTGAAACATAAAAACATCAGGCGCCTGATTGTTACTCAAGCCCATTGTTAGCGGTTAGTTATTGATCGCTAATTGCGCCCACATTGCATCGACTTGTGCCACAATTTGAGGATCCTTAATAATCGGAGTACCCCATTCTCGTTGGGTTTCAGCGCCAATTTTATTGGTAGCATCAAAACCGATCTTTGAACAACGCTCTGTGGTCGCAGCAGTTAATACCGTATCACGACTTGGATCCATACGGGTTGTAACCGCCCAAATAACATCATTCCAATCGCGCACATTGACATCACCATCACAGATAATCACAAATTTAGCATCGGTGAATTGATTCAAAAAGGCCGAGACTGCGCTCATAACCTGTAGACCTTCACCCACAACGGTTTTATTAATACTCACGATTGCCATGCTGTGATCAGCCGCTTGTGGCGGTAAATAACAATCGATGATCGCAGGAAATTGCTGACGTAAGGCGAGTAATCCAGCCTCAATATCATACTCAGCAGACTTTAATCTGACCGATGTTGCTGCGGTATTCGCTAACTCTGCAGGCCATTTAATGGTGGCATCAATCCCCATTTTTGAGCCTAAGCCCACCACTGGCGACGCAAAATCCAATGAATCAATTGGCGTATTATCAATCAGTAATGTATCTCGAACCGGATCCATACGCATGGTCATCGCATTGATCACACTCTGCCAATCGCGCGCATTAACATCATCATCACACACAATCACAAATTTAGTGTACATAAACTGACGTAAAAACGACCACACTCCCATCATCACTCGTTTAGCGTGGCCAGGGTATTGCTTCTTCATTGTCACCACCGCCATGCGATAAGAACACCCTTCTGGCGGCAAATAGAAATCAACAATCTCAGGAAATTGTTTATGCAAAATAGGCACAAACACTTCGTTTAATGCTACGCCAAGCACTGCAGGTTCATCCGGTGGACGACCGGTATAAGTACTGTGATAAATCGGATCGTTACGCATCGTAATATGAGTAATAGTGAACACATGGTGGCGCTCAACCTCATTGTAATAACCGGTATGATCGCCATAAGGTCCTTCATCGGCATATTCTTCAGGGTCGATATAGCCTTCCATCACGATTTCTGCACTGGCAGGTACTTGTAGATCATTACTGATACTTTTAACCACCTCAGTGCGACTACCGCGCAATAAACCGGCAAATGCGTACTCAGACAATGTATCAGGCACGGGCGTTACAGCCCCTAATACCGTGGCGGGATCAGCCCCAAAAGCAACCGTTACTGGAAATTTCTCACCAGGATGGGCTTCACACCATTCACGCATGTCTAACGCGCCACCACGGTGAGCGAGCCAGCGCATAATCACTTTATTTTTGGCAATTTTTTGTTGGCGATAAATGCCTAAATTTTGGCGTTTTTTATTCGGGCCACGAGTAATGGTTAAACCCCATGTCAGCAACGGTGCAACATCACCAGCCCAGCAACTCATGACGGGGATTTTATCGAGATCAACCTCGTCACCTTGCCAAATAATTTGTTGGCAAGGCGCTTTACGAAGTACTTTGGTCGGCATATTAAGCACTTGCTTAAATACCGGAATTTTATTGATTGCATCCCGCAAGCCATGCGGTGGCTCAGGTTCTTTTAAATACGCCAGCCATTCTCCAACTTCGCGTAATTGCTTAACATTGTCACGCCCCATTCCCATTGCAACGCGTTCAGGCGTACCAAACAAGTTTGCCAGTACCGGCATGTCGTAACCTACAGGATTTTCAAACAACAATGCCGGACCACCAGCACGCAGAGTACGATCGCAAATCTCCGTCATTTCCTGATTAGGATCGACAGGATGTTGAATGCGTTGTAATTGCCCTTGTTGCTCTAAATAGGCAATAAAGTCACGTAGATCCTTGTATTTCATAGCGACTACCTGTAGCTAAACTAAGTCAAATGGACATTACTGCCATTGACCTAATGAGAATGATTTTTGCTAGTATAACCAGTTGTGCAGCGGAAAACACCCGCCGCTCCAAAAAAGAAAATACCCGTTTAAATTCTGTGGGTTAACCAAAACAAGCTAACCTTATGGTTTGAATTTTAGCCAAAAAAAAACGCCACATGAAAGTGACGTTTTTAATTCAATAACCGCTTAAATTACTTATGATTTTTGACGGCGCATTGCGTCAAAGAACTCTTCATTTGTTTTGGTCATTGATAGTTTGTCGATCAAGAATTCCATACTATCTGTTTCACTCATTGGGTGAACAATTTTACGCAGGATCCACATTTTCTGTAGTTCATCAGCTTTCGCCAATAGTTCTTCACGACGGGTACCTGAACGATTGATATCAATCGCAGGGAAAACACGTTTCTCAGCAATCTTGCGAGAAAGGTGAAGTTCCATGTTACCTGTACCTTTAAATTCTTCGTAAATAACTTCATCCATCTTAGAACCAGTATCGACTAGCGCTGTTGCGATGATAGTTAAGCTACCGCCTTCTTCTACGTTACGTGCCGCACCAAAGAAACGCTTAGGACGGTGAAGGGCGTTGGCATCTACACCACCAGTTAATACTTTACCTGAAGAAGGTATAACGGTGTTGTAAGCACGTGCTAGACGTGTAATTGAGTCAAGAAGGATAACCACATCTTTCTTATGCTCAACTAAGCGTTTTGCTTTTTCAATAACCATTTCTGCCACTTGTACGTGACGAGATGCTGGTTCATCAAATGTTGATGCAATAACTTCGCCTTTAACAAGACGTTGCATCTCAGTTACTTCTTCCGGACGCTCATCAATTAGTAATACCATCAACACACACTCAGGGTGGTTGTAAGAAATACTTTGAGCGATATTTTGCAGCAACATTGTTTTACCCGCTTTTGGCGGAGCAACAATCAGGCCTCGTTGGCCTTTACCGATAGGAGAAGCTAAATCTAGAACACGCGCTGTAATATCTTCTGTTGAGCCATTACCACGTTCCATACGCATACGATCGTTGGCATGAAGTGGAGTAAGGTTTTCAAAAAGGATTTTATTGCGGGCGTTGTCTGGTTTGTCGTAGTTTACTTCGTTTACTTTTAGTAGTGCGAAGTAACGTTCACCGTCTTTTGGTGGACGAATCTTTCCGGCAATGGTATCGCCAGTACGAAGGTTAAAACGACGAATTTGGCTTGGTGATACATAAATATCATCAGGGCCTGCAAGGTAAGAACTGTCTGCGCTACGCAGAAAGCCGAAGCCGTCTTGCAAAATCTCTAGAACACCGTCGCCAAAAATATCCTCACCACTTTTAGCATGTTGCTTAAGAATGGAGAAGATGATGTCCTGCTTACGTAGGCGGGCCAGGTTTTCCAATCCTAAACTTTCGCTAAGTGATACCAACTTAGGGATAGGTTGGCTCTTGAGTTCTGTAAGATTCATAGTGGTGGGTTTCTTGTCTGTCAAAATCGGGGTTCTATATTAGTTGAGATAAGGATGACCAATAGGGCCTGGTCAAGAAATGAACGGAAATGTAATTTCTGTGCGTTACGTTAACACTAAACGTTCTATCAGTCTAGCATAGTCGCTAGACAAACCATGCACAACTTAGAAATTGTGCATGGCTCGCAATTATGTCACTTATAAGTTCGCGTCTAGGAACTCTTTCAGCTGCGTTTTTGACAACGCGCCGACTTTAGTTGCAGCTACTGCACCATCTTTGAACAGTAATAACGTTGGAATACCGCGAATACCAAATTTTGGCGGTGTCGCCGCATTTTGGTCGATATTTAATTTACCAATCGTTAATTTACCTTCGTATTCATCAGCGATTTCGTCAAGAATAGGGGCAATCATTTTACAAGGTCCACACCATTCAGCCCAGAAATCAACCAGTACCGGACCCGCAGCATTGACAACATCAGTATCAAAACTTTCATCGGTAAGCTGCACAATCTTATCGCTCATCTTCCACTCCAACAGTGATTTTGTTAGCTGATATTGAATTAACCAGCAAATCGTTATCCTATTTGAATGGAATACGTTTCGTATTGCAACCCTAAGCTGATATTCTATAGCAATGAAGACGACACATATCACAGAGCAGAAATTTGCCGAACTAGGGTTAAACCCCCTAGTACTAAAAGGATTGGAAGAGAAAGGGTTTCATAATTGTACCCCGATCCAGGCCTTGGCATTGCCAGTTGTGCTCACTGGCCATGATATCGCGGGACAGGCTCAAACAGGTACGGGTAAGACCCTTGCCTTTCTGACCGCTACTTTTAACCATCTATTGGAGACACCTGCACCAGCAGAGCGTAAAACCAACCAACCGCGAGCGATCATTATGGCGCCAACGCGAGAGTTGGCGATCCAAATTTTCAATGATGCTTCATCGTTACTAGCAAGTACTGGCCTTAAAGCTGGCCTTGCTTACGGTGGTGAACCTTATGAAAAACAAAAACAAGTGTTTGACGAAGGCGTTGATATTTTAATCGGTACTTGCGGCCGTATTATCGACTTCTATAAGCAACGCGTTATCGACCTTGCCAGCATTCAAGTGGTGGTATTGGATGAAGCCGATCGTATGTTCGATTTAGGTTTTATTAAAGATATCCGTTTCTTGTTCCGTCGTATGCCAGAGCCGAAAGCGCGTTTAAACATGCTGTTCTCAGCAACGTTATCATACCGTGTTAAAGAACTTGCATTTGAGCACATGAACAGCCCAGAAAGTGTTGTGGTTGAACCTGAACAAAAAACAGGTCACCGCATTAAAGAAGAGTTATTCTATCCATCAAACCAAGAAAAAATGCGTTTATTACAAACGTTAATTGAAGAAGAATGGCCTGATCGTGCGATTATTTTCGCCAACACTAAGCATCGTTGTGAAGATGTTTGGGGACATTTAGCGGCTGATGGTCATCGAGTAGGTCTACTTAATGGTGATGTACCACAGAAAAAACGTGAGCGTATTCTAGAAGAATTCACCAAAGGTGATATTGATATCCTCGTTGCAACGGATGTCGCTGCTCGTGGTCTACATATTCCGATGGTTACCCACGTATTTAACTTTGATCTTCCTGATGACGCAGAAGACTATGTTCACCGTATTGGTCGTACAGGTCGAGCGGGTGAAAGTGGTCATTCAATCAGCTTTGCCTGTGAAGAATACGCGATTAACCTACCTGCGATTGAGACTTACATTGAGCATGGTATTCCACAATCAAAGTATGACTCTGACGCGCTTTTAGATGATTTACCTGCGCCGATTCGTCTACAACGTACACCTCGTCAAGGTGGCCGTCGTAATAACCAGCGTCAAGGTCAAGGGCAACCTCGTCAGCGTAATAATCGCCGCCGTCCGCCACAAAACAAACCAGCATAAAATAAGTTAAAGTATCTCTATGGAAAGAAATTCAGTATCACCGCTTTATGCAGCAATTGATTTAGGCTCGAACAGCTTTCATATGTGGGTTGTTCGCGAAGTCAATGGCAGTGTTCAAACACTGGCTAAAATTAAACGAAAAGTACGTTTAGCTGCAGGTTTGAATAATCAAAACGAACTCAGCCAAGAAGCCATTCAACGGGGTCTTGACTGTTTGGCCATTTTTGCCGAACGTTTACAGGATATCAAACCTGATCATATTCGCATTGTCGGCACTGCCGCCTTGCGTACAGCGGTCAATGCTAACGAATTTCTTTCCCAAGCTCACAGTATACTTGGGTATCCTGTCAGTGTGATTACTGGTGAAGAAGAAGCTCGTATTATCTATCAAGGGGTAGCACATACCTCTGGAGGCAGCGATAAACGCCTGGTGGTCGATATTGGCGGAGCCAGTACCGAAGTCATTATTGGTGAAGGTTTTGATGCCAGTGCACTCACAAGCTTAAAAATTGGTTGTGTTACTTGGCTAGAGCGCTACTTTAAAGATCGCTACCTAACCTCAGTTAACTTTGATGCTGCCATTAACGGCGCAAAAGAAGCGATTGAAACCATTATTGAGCGTTACACTCACCAAGGTTGGGAAACCTGTGTTGGCGCGAGTGGTACAGTGCAAGCACTGCAAGAAATAATGCTAGCACAAGGCATGGATGAAATTATTACCCTGCCTAAGCTGAAACGCCTTCAGCGCCAAGCAATGCAATATGAACGTTTAGAAGACCTTGATATTGAAGGTTTAACATTAGAACGCGCACTGGTTTTTCCAAGTGGACTATCAATCCTAATTGCGCTATTTGAATCATTACAAATTGAATCAATGACCCTTGCTGGCGGTGCGCTACGTGAAGGATTGGTTTATGAAATGATGGATCAAATGCGTCACCATGATGTGTGCTCACGTACAATTAGTAGCATGCAGCAACGGTTTCAATTAGATCATACCCATGCTGATAATGTTAGTAATATGGCATTGGCGTTATTAGCTCAATGTCCTGGCTGGCAATTAGAGCCACCTGCTGAAAATTTACTTCAGGCAGCGGCTAAATTACATGAGATTGGCGCAAGCATTGAATTTAAAAAAAGTGGGGACCATGCGGCTTACTTAATTAAGCACATGGATTTACCTGGCTTTACTCGTGCCCAAAAAAATCTCATAGCTGAACTATTGCGCCGCCATAACGGTCCATTAACCAGCTTACCAGAGCAACATGCGTTATCGGCACCCAGTGCAGCCCGTTTGCTACGCTTACTACGACTAGCGATTATTTTATGCCATCGCCGCGATCAAACTTGTTTACCTCCCTTTAGCTTACGCATGGAAGATAACAAATTGACGTTATTATTATCGGCGAAATGGTTAATCAATAATCCCTTAACCCGTAGTGAACTAACCCAAGAAGCCACCCGCCAAACTGATATGGGCTGGCCAATGGTGGTAACGGCGCAAGACTAATAACACCTAATAATTAAGTTAAGTGGACCATCCTCTTAACGCTATGATCAAAAAAGGCTCCCCAAGGAGCCTTTTTTATTAGCTATCGCTTCGTGATAAGCAAATCTTAGCCAGTAATACCACTGTGGCGTAACATTGCATCTAATTGTGGTTCACGGCCACGGAAGCGCTTAAATAGCTCCATCGGCTCTTCACTGCCACCTTTTTCTAAGATACAGGTGAGGAAATCACTGCCTGTTTGAGTATTAAAAATACCTTCTTCTTCAAAACGAGAAAACGCATCAGCCGACAATAACTCTGCCCATAAGTAACTGTAATAACCCGCACTATAGCCACCTGCAAAAATATGACTAAAGCTATGAGGGAATCGACCCCATTCTGGGCTTGGCACAACAGACACTTTATCTTTAACTTCAAATAACGTTGCTAACACTTGAGCGCCAGTTTCAGGATCATAGTTAGTATACAAACTGAAATCGAACAGACCAAATTCAAGCTGACGTAAAATAAACATCGCTGATTGGAAGTTCTTCGCTGCTAACATTTTATCAAGCATTATTTTTGGTAATGACTCACCCGTCTCATAATGACCTGAAATAAAGGCTAACGCTTCTTCCTGCCAGCACCAATTTTCAAGGAATTGACTTGGTAATTCAACTGCATCCCATGGCACACCATTAATACCTGACACCGCAGCCACATCAATTTGAGTCAGCATATGGTGAATACCATGACCCGTTTCATGGAACAAGGTTGTGACTTCGTTATGAGTAAATAGTGCCGGTTGATCGCCCACAGGACGATTAAAGTTACACGTTAAATAAGCCACCGGTGTTTGCAAACTACCATCGATGCGAGTGTGACGGACCATGCACTCATCCATCCATGCACCACCACGTTTATGTTCACGGGCATATAAATCTAAATAGAAGCTACCACGCAACGTGCCTTGAGCATCAAAGATGTCATAGAAGGTCACCGATTCATGCCACACTTCTACCCCATGACGTTGTTTTATTTCAAGCCCAAACACACGGTTTAGCACTTCAAATAACCCCGCCACCACTTTTTGCTCAGGGAAATATGGCCGTAATTCTTCATCAGAAATACTGTAACGATGTTGTTTTAATTTTTCAGAATAAAAAGCAAAATCCCACGGTTCTAATTGCTCAACACCAAATTCATCACGCGCATAATCACGTAACTCAGCCACTTCACGCTCACCTTGTGGCTTAGCGCGATCAGCTAAATCGTTTAAAAAGCCCAGCACTTGATCCGTCGATTGTGCCATCTTGGTTGCCAATGATTTCTCACCGTAACTACTAAAGCCCAATAAACGTGCCATTTCATGACTTAGTTTTAGTTTTTCAGCAATGATGTCAGTATTATCAAACTCACCTGCATTTGGACCTTGATCAGACGCGCGCGTACTAAATGCTTGATACATTTCAGCACGTAACTCACGATTATTACAGTACGTCATCACCGGTAAATATGACGGAATATCAAGCGTAAATAGATAGCCTTGCTCATCTTTCGCTTGTGCATTTGCTTGTGCTGCTTGCAATGCTGATGCTGGTAAACCTTGTAATTGATCAACATCAGTAATCACTTTGCTCCACGCCATAGTGGCATCGAGTACATTATTACTAAAGGTTGAGGCTAATTCAGACAAACGCTTACTGATCTCACCAAAGCGTTGTTGTTGCTCGGCAGGTAACCCAATACCTGACAGCTCAAAGGCTTTAAGGGCATCTGTCACTGCTTTTTGTTGAGCTTGACTTAAATTAGCGAAATCATCACTGGCTCGAATCATCTTATATGCATCATAAAGGCCTTTATGCTGTCCAACCCACGTCGCATAATCAGATAATAACGGCAGGCAACTTTCATATGCTTGGCGCAATTCAGGGCTATTTTTAACCCCATTAAGATGCCCTACTGGTGACCAAATACGCCCGAGGCGATCATCTAACTCAGCTAATGGGCGACAAATTGTGTCCCATGTTGGCATTTGAAATTGAGACAGTACGGCTTCAACGTTATTTCGACAATCAGTGATCGCTTGTTCAACCGCAGGTTTAATGTGCTCAGGTTTAATATGAGCAAATGGAGGCAAATCAGTCATCGTCAACAATGGGTTAGACATACGTTTTTCCTTTATTTTTATCTTCTTCTTAACATGCGCCCGCAATAGATAAATTTCAATCCTTTGCTTGGTTTAGGGTCTAAAAATGCAGAAATAGCGCATTTCCTTAATTTAGATAGTAGCAAAGGTTGGCACCATGGTTGGATATTGCTGAATAATTGACGATAATAGTCACTAGCATCCCTGCTTTAGATACCGATAGAGACTAATTTCATGCTGAGTTATCGCCACAGCTTTCACGCTGGCAACCACGCAGATGTGGTTAAACACATTGTTCAAAGCTTAATTCTGGATGCACTCAAGCAGAAAGATAAACCGTTCGTGTATCACGATACTCACTCAGGTGTTGGTCGCTATGATCTTCAAGATGAGCGCAGCGAAAAAACCGGTGAGTTTAAGCAAGGTATCGCTCGAATTTGGTCACGCAATGATATTCCTACTGAAATTGGCGCCTATATTGATGCCATTAAAGCCATTAATGACACTGACGAATTACGTTATTACCCTGGTTCCCCCAAAGTTGCTCGCGCTCAAATTCGCGACCAAGACCGCATGGTATTAACCGAGTTACACCCAAGCGATTTCCCATTATTGTTACAAGAATTTCGCGGTGATCGTCGCGTTAAAATGTATCAAGAAGATGCTTTTGCTCGTCTAAAAGCGAGTTTACCGCCTAAAGAACGTCGCGGGGTGGTGTTGATTGATCCCCCTTATGAGCTCAAGCATGAATACCAAGATGTGGTGAAAGCGATCAAACACAGCCACCAACGTTGGGCAACAGGCACCTATGCTATTTGGTACCCTGTGGTTTATCGTGAAACTATTGATCGCATGATTAACGGTTTGAAAGACTTAAATATTCGTAATATTCTTCAAATTGAGCTGGGTGTAGAACCTGACACAGAAGAACGTGGAATGACAGCTTCAGGCATGATTGTGATTAACCCGCCATGGAAATTAGCCAGTCAAATGGAGCAAATACTGCCATGGTTACAACAAGCCATTGCACCCAATCATGGTCATCATAAAATCGAATGGATCGTGCCTGAGTAAATTACACTGATAATACTTTGCCTAAAAAACAGCTGCATTGCGGTGTAGCTGTTACATTCCCCACGTGACAATCATCATTTTCGATGGTAAAACATTATACTAATCGATTTTTCCGATTTTAAATCCTCGTCACTCAGCCCAATCTTGATTACACTAGGTGACAGTGAATATTCATAACATCTATTGGAGTAAAGTCATGGCGAAGCATTTTGATTACATCTGTATCGGTGGTGGTAGCGGCGGTATTGCATCAGCAAACCGCGCTGCAATGTATGGTGCTAAGGTTGCAATAATTGAAGCAAAAGCCCTTGGTGGCACCTGCGTTAACGTCGGTTGTGTACCCAAAAAAGTAATGTGGCACGGCGCTCAAATCGCTGAAGCGATCCACCTTTACGCTAAAGACTATGGCTTTAATGTTGATGTGAAAGATTTCAACTGGGCTAAACTGGTTGAAAACCGCGAAGCTTACATCAGCCGCATTCATACTTCATATGACAATGTACTTGGTAATAATAACGTTGAAGTCATCAATGGCTTTGCGACCTTTGTTGATGCTAAAACTATTGCTGTTAACGGTGAACATTACACTGCCGATCATATTTTAATTGCGGTCGGTGGTGAACCAACAATTCCTAATGTACCTGGCGCAGAACACGGTATTGACTCAAACGGTTTCTTTGAACTAACAGCACAACCAAAACGTACTGCAATTGTAGGTGCGGGTTATATCGCAGTTGAGATCGCGGGCGTATTAAGTGCACTCGGCACAGATACCCATCTGTTCGTTCGTAAAGAATCACCACTACGTAGCTTTGATCCAATGATTGTTGATACTTTAGTGGAAGTAATGGCAGCTGAAGGTCCAACCCTTCACACCCATTCAATTCCTAAAGAAGTGGTAAAAGAGGCCGATGGTTCTATCACACTTCATTTTGAAGACGGTAAATCACATAACACCGATTTACTGATTTGGGCGATTGGTCGTCACCCAACCACAGACAAAATCAACCTTCAAGCTGCCGGTGTTGAAACCAACGCTCGTGGTTACATCAAAGTTGATCAATACCAACAAACCAATATTGACGGTATTTACTGTGTTGGCGACATCATGGAAGGCGGTATCGAACTAACCCCAATTGCTGTTAAAGCAGGTCGTCAATTATCTGAGCGTTTGTTTAATAACAAGCCAGAAGCCAAGATGGACTACAAACTGGTACCAACAGTGGTATTTAGCCACCCACCAATTGGTACTATTGGTCTAACAACTCAAGAAGCAATTGATCAATACGGTGAAGACAACGTCAAAGTCTACCAATCAGGCTTTACTGCAATGTACACCGCGGTCACAACCCACCGTCAGCCATGTAAAATGAAATTAGTGTGTGCGGGTGATGATGAAAAAGTTGTTGGCCTACATGGTATTGGTTATACCGTTGATGAAATGATTCAAGGCTTTGGTGTTGCAATTAAGATGGGCGCAACTAAAGCTGATTTCGATAGTGTTGTTGCTATCCACCCAACAGGTTCGGAAGAATTTGTTACCATGAGATAGTCAGATCTCTGACAGTATTAAAAAGGTCGAATTATCGGCCTTTTTATTTTTTACTCATAATACAATTATGCTTATGTTAACTAAAATAAGCATAACAATTAATTTTATAGCATCACCATATTCTTTTTTAATTATTATCCGTCCTTAAAAAGGTCACACCGTTTAAAATATAATTAATTTATTGTTATTTAAAATTATTGATATATATAATGCATACACCCAACAACAGATGGCACTAATAAGCATCATGATGCATTACATAAAAAGATAACAATGAAAAAAATATATTCCTTTTTTATAATTATATTACTAAGCGCTTTATTATCATTATTAATTAGCCATATAACAATTAGATATATAGAACGGAAACAAATAAATAACATCATACAACTATTAGATAACGTTATCTATAAGCCTCAATTGCACATTGAACATGAAAGTAACTTAGAGTTAAATAGCAAAGAACAAAACCAACGTTTTCTAGAAGAAATTGAAATAAAATATCCAGAGATAATGGATATTGCCTACATTTATAATGACAAATATCATTATAATAATAGTGGCATTAATAACCCAGTTCCTGAATATATAAAAAAAATGATCCATAATAATGTTGGGGTTAAGTTATTTGATGACCCTTATAATAAAACCAAAACTAATTATATTTTTAAGTTTGGTTCTGGGTATTATATAATAAACTTCTATTCTAAATTATTAAAAAATTTAAGCCATAATATATTAACTAATTTTTTAGTTATTGACTCAAACTCAATAATACCTAACGGACTTTTATATTATAGTTTGACACATAATGCCAAACATCTACACTCTATTATTATTAGTGGCTTAACCATTAAAAAACTATTAATGGTTTTATCTTTCAATTTCATTATATCTTTATTATTAGTAAATATTATATCATCCCTATTATTATCATATTTTGATAGTAACAAAGTGTTATATCGAAGACTAAAAAAAGCAGCTAACAACAGTGAATTTATACCTTACTTTCAATCTATCTATTCAACCAAGCAACAAAAATTCGTTTCAGCTGAAATCCTATGCCGTTGGAATTATAATGGCATAATTGTTCCGCCCGCTGAGTTCATCACTAATTTAGAAAAAACCAATGATATAAAGAACATTACGTTAAATTTAATAAGAGAAGCATTTAACACACTAAATAAAGCCAATATAAATAAAGATTTCATGCTAAGCTTTAATTTTACTGTATCAATGCTTCTTGATGACAAATTTATGCGAAAAGTTATTACTTTAATTAAAAAGAACCCAAATATAAAAAATAAAATAATAATAGAACTAACAGAAAGCGAAAATAGTTTTATTTATTTGGATGAAATTAATATTGTAATGAAAAAATTAAAAAAAGAATCCATATTATTATCAATTGATGACGTTGGCACTGGATATTCAAATTTACTTACCATTCAAGAATTACCTTTTGACATAATGAAAATAGACAAATATTTCATTTCAGATAAATTTGCAGTATCAAAAAGTAATATGCTTGAGACACTAGCAACATTAGGTAATTCGTTGAATCTTACTATCGTTGCTGAAGGTATTGAAACAGAATCAGAATTAAATAAAATAAAAAAATTCAATATTCACTTATGCCAAGGATTTTATTTTTCTACTCCATGTGATTCAAAAACATTTATATCAAGAACAAAGTCTGAGCCACATTTATACCAATAGTGAGATTGTATTAAATTAACCTTTTTATAAAAACACCGCTCAAAAGCGGTGTTTTTTATCTATACTAAGGATTGCATCTTAATGATGATGATGTCCATCATTATGGCTATGACCACAACTACAGCTTGGTGCGATAACAGTTTGAATAGGGGTTAAGGTGATTTGTTGTAGTAATTCTTCTGTACTAACCGTATTCAATAAATGCATATTTTCAGCATTGACAGCCATTGGATCTTCAATCTCACGTTGAATGCTCATCACTTCAATTATTTGTTGAGTAACCGCTTCAGGTAATAATAATTCACGGATCACTTTAAGCTCATTATTACTAGTATCTAACGCCATCATCGATAAGGCTAATGTTGATGTGGTTGGCTGTTGAAAATATTCATTTGGAATCGCTGCAGCATTAAATTGAATATCAAACGCAAGTTCAGCCAACTTAAATACCACCAAGCAACCACCATTTTCAGTTTTCATTAAACCAAATTCTGCGGTAGCTTCTGCCATCATTTGTTGCTCTTCAGCTGTAATGCCAGTTAAACCAATAAAAACGATATTACTCATATCATTACGGAACATCTCAATCACTGCGCCATCACCAGCAACAAACGGGTGTTCATCAATGATCTGACCTACATGAAATTGCTGATTTGAATGTGCTGCCATGGTGTACCTCATCGTTATTTTAGCTCAATCATTTCAGTCTATACGAAATTAACAAGCCGTTATAATATGATCTTATTTTAACCATTACCTTCTGATTAACAATACTATGAAAATCAAAAACACTGTTACCAAATAGTAATGGTTAAACATCGATATCCATCTAAACAACCCCTAACAACATATCAGGGGTTAAATTTATACTGTTTTTATTGTGCCGGAGCAAAATCAGCTGCTGCAGGACGATGTGCAGTATAAATAGCTTCACCGTCACTTTCAGCATCAAAGATAACCGTAACATCAGGGCTAAATAAAATAACATCGCCAACTTCAGCAACATATTTAGTACCGACTTCATCACGAACCACAATCTTACCTTTGGTGATCACCTTGTACTCAACAGAATCGTAAAAGTATTCAAATTCAACCCCTGGAGACATGGTGAAATGACCTATCGTTAATGCGTTGCTGTTCGTGGTTACAGCAACCTCTGCCATATCACTTTTTAAGCCTTCAACTTCAAGTAACTTACTGAGATCATTTAATTTAAAAGAGCCTGATTTAATCAATGTAATACCAGGCTTCGTTGTTAATGTTGTCATGGGTAGTGCCTTATTTTTATAGTAAGACCAAAGTCAATGCAGTGATCTTATTGAGTACAGGTAGTCGATTTATTATTGGATTTGAGTGTCACAAAAATGAATGGCGTCGAATCTGAAATTATTAGCGAAATTCAACCGACTATTTATTTAACTGAGCATCATCTTTAGTAATGCTTTCTGATGGAATGAAGTCTAACTGAACACTTAAAATCAACAATAGCTTAAAAATATAAAGACTATTACTACATGGTAACAATTAACTTAAAATTACATTCAAATGTGACAAATAAATCTTTTGTCGATAGTAAACCTGTATTACATACATAACGTCTTAAAATTGCCACCTCGAATAAAAAACCCAAATAATCGCATAAATAACCAATTTTTTAGTTGTTGACTATTCCATCTATTAAATAAAAACGGTAATCTTCGAATTCTTATTTATGGGATAACAATGAATAGTTATTCTCACAAGACCTCGGGGATACCCCCATTAATTCGGCCGTTTCTACCAGTAGGTTATAGACAAATATGCATCAACAAGCAGTAGCACCACCTAAAAGTATCAATAATTGGTTAATGTTTATCATTCCATCATTAATTGGCGTGTTTTTATTTATGGCACCGATCAACTTTGATGGTGACATTACGATCCCAATCGCCGTATTAGCCAAAACTATTCAAAGCCATTTTGAAAATTCACTGACATCGATTGTGACAGGCGTGATCAGTTTTACTGCCATCATGTCTATTATTACCAAGCTCTTTAAGCCTGGATTTGTAATTCGCAACAGCTTCATCAATGGCTTATTGAACCCGTCTTTAATGTGGTTTATCGTGCAACAGCTTGGCGCTATCTTTGCAGTAATGACTTACTTTAATATTGGCCCGGTGATGTTTCGTAACGATGCCACTGGTGGCTTAGTACTCAATAATTTACTGCCCGTATTATTTTCAGTGTTTATTTTTGCTGGTTTACTGCTACCGCTACTGCTTAATTTTGGCTTATTAGAATTCTTTGGCACTCTATTTACCCGTATCATGCGCCCTATTTTTGGTTTACCAGGTCGCTCATCCGTTAACTGTATTGCTTCGTGGTTAGGTGATGGTTCTGTTGGCGTATTACTGACCAGCAAACAATATGAATCAGGTATGTACACTCAGCGTGAAGCTGCTGTTATTGGTACTACATTCTCAGCGGTATCCATCACTTTCAGCTTAGTTGTTATCGCTCAAGTTAATTTAGAACATATGTTTGCCCCGTTCTACTTAACCGTATGTTTGGCTGGACTAGTGGCTGCTATTATTGTGCCGCGCTTACCACCATTATCACGTAAGAAAAATGTCTATATTAATGGCACCACTGAATCATCACATGATGAAACCGTACCTGAAGGTCATAACATTTTCTCTTATGGGATTGAGCAAGCATTAAAAAAAGCCGCGGAAGTAAAAAGCTTACCTGCAATTGTTGTTGATGGACTTAAAAACGCCGTTGATATGGTATTTGGTGTACTGCCTGTTGTTATGGCAATAGGTACGATGGCGTTAGTGATCGCTGAAAATACCCCTATTTTTGATTACCTCGGCATGCCATTTATTCCATTCCTTGAATTGCTGCATATTCCAGAAGCAGAAGCGGCATCAAAAACCATCGTGGTCGGGTTTGCCGATATGTTCTTGCCATCAATTTTGGCATCGACCATTCAAAGTGACATGACCCGCTTTATCATTGCCGCGATGTCAGTGACGCAATTGATTTATATGTCAGAGATTGGCGCATTACTTATTGGTAGCAAAGTACCGGTTAAAGCATGGGAATTATTTGTGATCTTTATTCTGCGTACTTTAGTCACTCTGCCAGTAATTGCGCTAATGGCACATTTGATTTTCTAAATAACACTCTTAATTAATAACAAAAAGGCGACCACGCGGTCGCCTTTCTTCATTTACTCTCAAAATAGAAAATCTAATCTAACCTTTATAAATCTTAGGGTTAAACACATCCCGTAGCCAATCACCCAGCAAGTTAATCACTAACACTAAGGTTATTAATACGACCCCAGGGAACGCGGTAATCCACCATGAGCCCGAGAAAATATAGTTAAAGCCAATACTGATCAGTGAGCCTAACGATGGCTGATCCACCGGTAAACCTAAGCCTAAAAATGATAGCGCCGCTTCCGACATAATAGCGTTAGCAACCTGTACCGTTGAAATTACTAAAATCGGCGATAAACAATTAGGCAAAATATGACGGAACATGATCCGTGGTGCTCGAAAGCCCATCACCTTAGCTGCTTCAACATACTCTTTTCTTTTCTCTGCCAAAACAGAGGCGCGTACCGTTCGTGCATACTGTGGCCATTCCGCAAAACCGATAATCACCACTAACATAATCACCGCATATTGCGCATATGTTTCAGCCCCTAATGCAGTACGAAAAATAGCAGATACAATAATCGCTACCATCATGGTGGAAAACGATAATTGCACATCAGCAACACGCATTAATAAACTATCAATTCGTCCACCAAAATAACCCGCAGTTAAACCAACAATCACCCCTAGCACGAGCTGTAACGCTACTGCTAATAAGCCGATCGTCAGTGATAAACGCATCCCATATAAAATAGTCGAATAGATATCACGACCTTGATTATCAGTACCAAGGCTAAAATTAGCATCCCCATCTGCCATCCATGCTGGCGGTAATTCAGAATCCATAATATCAATGGTCGATAAATCATAAGGATTTGTCGGTGCAATAAACGGCGCAAATAAAGCCGCGGTAGCAAAGCTTATAAAAATGGCAAAACACACCATCGCCACTTTGTCTTTAAGAAAATAATACACAATATCGGAATCTTTAAAGCGCTGCCAACGACTTGGTGCAACGGTGCTAATACTCTCCATGACTTACGCTCCCTTGCCCGTCAAATCTACTGTTGGATTAACCAACCCATAAAGAAGATCAACAATAGTATTGGTGACCACAAAAATAAGTCCTACAAAAATCACATACGCGGTAATCAGTGGCGTATCGACTCGATTAATAGCATCTAAAAATAACAGCCCGGTTCCTGGCCACTGAAATACACTTTCAGTCAAAATGGTGTAAGCGATCATGGTTCCAATCTGCACGCCACCCACGGTCAATACTGGCAACATGGTATTTTTAAGTGCATGTTGGTAATAAACCTTGTTCATCGGCAATCCCTTTGCCTTCGCAAATTTGATGTATTCTGAACTTAAAACTTCCAGCATTTCCGAACGCACTAAGCGAATAAACAACGGCAACATAATTGATGCTAACGCCACACATGGCAGCACTAAGTGTTTTAAACCATCAATAGTAAAGAAACCTGATTCCCAACCCAGATAATTCGCGGTTTCGCCACGACCAAATGAGGGTAACCAGCCTAATTCAATCGAAAAAACATACATCAACATAATGGCAGTTAAGAACACCGGTATTGAAATACCAATACTACTGAATGCCATAACAGCTTTAGTAAACACACTCCGCGGATGAATTGCGGAATACACGCCAAGTGGAATCGAAACTAAAATAATGATCACCGTCGCACCAAATACGAGTTCAAAAGTTGCGACTAATTTATCTAAAATCACCTCAATCGCAGGGCGCTTAAAAGTATATGAAGTACCTAAATCACCTTGAACAGCATTACCCAGAAAGCGACTATATTTAGTAACAAACGGATCGTTAAGCCCTAAATCATCACGTAATTGTTGCCGTTCAGCTTCTGATACCGACTGCCCGACGAGCTCTCGTAACGGATCGCCAAGGTTATCCTGAATGGCAAATGCCACCAGACTGATCACAAACATCACTATCAGTGCCTGAAACAGGCGTTTGACCAGAAACGAAAACATTCCCTGCCCCTTTTAATTTCATCCTGAAAAAAATGCCGAAGCAAACCCGCCTCGGCACTCATGCGTAGTTTTATTTATTGCTCATTAATTATTATTTTTCATCAACAACAAGGTCACCAAAATATGGCATTTCCATTGAGTTAACGATGGCACTAGCATGAACATTATTACGTGCTCCCCAAGCAGTACTCTGCCAATGTAGTGGTACAAATGCCGCATCGTTATAAAGCGTAACCTCAATTTGTTTAAGCATCGCAATTCGCTTAGCAGGATCGGTTTCTACATTGGCTGCTGTCACTAACTTATCCACTTCCGGATTAGAATAGAAACCACAGTTATATTGACCTTTACCTGTTTTCTCATTTCGCGTCATGGTTAAAAATTCAGTCAAGTTAGCGGAGTCTTCAGTGTCAGCATGCCAGCCAATCATCATCATATCGGCAGCACATTTATCAAACTCTGGCCAATATTGCGCTTTAGGTAACGTTTTTAAATCTACCTTAATACCAATTTTGGCTAACATTGCTGCCGCTGCTTGCGCAATTTTTGCATCATTAACATAACGGTTATTCGGTGCCAACATAGTGAGTGTAAAGCCGTTTTCATATCCCGCTTGTTTCATTAATTGCTTGGCTTTTTTAACATCATAACGAGGCACTAACTCGCTATCATGACCTTGGTAACCCGCAGGACTTTGTTGCCCTGCTGCGGTCGCAAACCCTTTCATGATCTTTTTAACAATGCCTTCATTATTAATCGCATGCACAATCGCTTGACGAACACGAACATCTTTTAGTGCTTCGTTACTGGTCTGATTCATTTGAAATGAAATCAAACGGGTGCCAGGAAGTGTCACTAAATCAACCCCCTCAGCACTTTTAAGACGCTTATGATCATTAGGTGCAACATGATCAATCATATCGACCCCACCAGAAAGCAATGCGGCAACACGGGTAGCATCTTCTTTAATAGGTAACAATGAAATAGTGTCAACATTGCCTTTTGAGGCCGTATCCCAATAGCCCGCAAAACGAGTAAATTCAACTTTTACCCCTTGCTCACGATCACTAACAATAAATGGACCCGTGCCCGACATATGGGTTGAAGCAAATGAATTACCGTGTTTAGCCACTTCCGCTTTATCTTTACCGTCTGCGGTCTTACCGCTATAAAACTTACTGTCCATTGGGAAAATGTAGGTTGCAGTTTGAAGTACCAATGGATAAGCGCCTTTAGAGATAATATCGACGGTATAGTCATCGACTTTTTTCATCTCAGAGTAAGGTTCAAAAATAGCTTTAAAATCAGGTGAGGCTTGCAGGCGATTAAAGGTCCAAATTACATCATCTGCAGTCAGTGAATTACCTGAATGAAATTTCACCCCTTGACGCAATGTAAATCGAAACGTATTTGCATCAATACGCTGCCAGCTTTGTGCTAGACGAGGCTCAAAATCCATTTTCTGGGTAAAACGAACCAGTGGATCAAATACCATATGTGATAATTGCAGAGTGCCGCCAGACAATTGCTCATGAGGATCGAGTGAAACAGGATCAGATGCGTAACCGAGCTTTAGATCTGCGGCTGTCACACTGAAACTTAACCCTGCTGCAACCAATGCTAGCGCTAATTTATTCTTGATGGTTTTCATTGCATAACTCCTTTATGCCCAAGCGCCTTCGCTCAGTATTTATTTTATTTATCACTCATAACAACAAATTAAGCGCGTTGCAGAGGTTTGATTTCTAGTCCTTTAAATTCAGGCATTAATGAAATCAAATGCTGACTATATTGATGTTGTGGTGCAGTAAATAATTGTTCTGTTGGTGCAACTTCTAATAAGGTTCCTTGTTGCATCACGCCAATACGATCACACATTTGACGGATCACGGGTAAGTCGTGACTGATAAATAACATCGTCAAATTAAGCTCATCTTGAAGATCTTTTAAGAGGTTTAGAATTTGCGCTTGTACTGAAACATCCAGTGCTGATGTTGGTTCATCACAAATTAATAATCGAGGTCGAGTAGCTAGGGCGCGTGCAATTGAGATCCGCTGCCGCTGACCACCGGAAAATTCATGGGGATATTTAATGCCAGCAGCTCGGCCAAGGCCAACATAATCTAAAAGATCATTCACAATTTGTCGTGTTTGCGATTCATTTTTAGTTAACTTATGGAATCGAATTGGCTCTGCAATAATGTCAAAAATACGCATTCTAGGATTCATTGATGTATAAGGGTTTTGGAATACCATTTGCATTTGACGACGTAGAGGGCGGCGTTCAGCCTCACTTTTCAGCGCGGTAAGATCAATACCTTCAAACCGTACCGTGCCACTATTTGGTGGATATAAACCAGCAATAACACGCGCAATAGTGGATTTACCCGAACCAGATTCTCCCACTAAACCAAAGGTCTCACCTTCTGCAATATGAAAGCTGACATCATTATTGGCTTGTACATATTCACGTCGGCTTTCAAATAATGAATCTTTAGTAATAAAGCGTAAGTTAACATTTTCAACCTCAAGCAACGCGCCTTGATAGGTGCGTTGATCTTGGCTTTGCCCGAGCCAGTGCTGTTTAACATCCAGCGTCGGCGTCTGCTTAACATCTTCGATATACGTCACTAGCGGAAACCGCTTCAACTTAATATCAGAACGCGGTACAGCTGAAATTAAACTTTGGGTATAAGGATGTTGTGGCCGCTGCAATACTTGTTCAGTGGTCCCCATTTCAACTAAGTCACCACGATACATAACAGCAACGCGATCGGTAACATTAGAAACCACTCCCATATCATGGGTCACCAACATACAGCCGACATTTTTCTGCACACATAAGTCACGAATCAAGGTTAATATTTGATCTTGAATTGATACATCAAGTGCAGTGGTCGGTTCATCGGCAATAATTAAATCGGGTTCACCCGCCAGCGCAATCGCAATCACGACACGTTGACGCATACCACCAGAAAATTGATGAGGGTATTGTTTAATCCGCAGCTGAGGCTCAGGAATACCTACCTGTTCCATCAACACTAAAGCTCGCTTGAGTGCATCAGATTGTGACACTTTTAAATTAGTCACTATAGTTTCAGTTAATTGCTGCTCAACCGTGAATAAAGGGTTTAATGAGGTCATTGGATCTTGAAATATAAAACCAATTTTCGATCCTCGAACTTGGCGCATTTTATCGGCGCTTAAACCTGATATTTTAGTACCATCTAAAAACACCTCACCGCTAGCTATTTGACCAGGAGGGCTTAATAAATCAATAACAGCATTTCCCACCGTCGATTTACCCGCACCAGACTCACCAACAACACCCACAATTTCACCACGATCAATGGTGAATGACAGTGATTTCACCGCTGCATGTACGCCATATCGTGAGGGGTATTCTATACGGAGATTTTTTACTTCTAATAATGCCATTATCAGACTCCACTACTGGCAGCATCCTGCCTATCTGAATAATTGATTCCTTTCCATGCCAATACTATTGTCTGATTGCATGCCTTACTTCAATTTGTCAAAAATATTACAAAAAAGCAACAACACAAAGTAAAAAACTATCACCATTTATATATTTCGCATATTTACCCTATATGAACGCATATATAAACAATAGAGCACTAAACAATAAATTAACCGCAACCCACTGAATAGCAACTAATATAGCTCTATCATCAACATAATAATCCAAACAATCATAACCATTAAAAAATACATTTATGAATAAATTTTCAAGAACAACAAAAAATTAAATTAACATTAATTAAACAAAGTATCGCTTTCATTAGAATAACTAGCGACAATAACCATTAAAAATACAAATATCAGTGGATATATCCATTAAAACGAATGGTTGCAAAATTTACGCTACCCACCTACGTAGCATATTCGCACTGTTTTCTCATCATTTGATAAAATGGGCAGTACACAATTCAAATAGCTACTATTCAAATCCTGCTAACCTCACTGAGTTGTTGGTCATTTTGAGCTAATAAAAACACAAACATTCCGATTTTTTAATGATACTCAAATCCAATATCAGGAGCCCTCACCCTCTGACCAACTATTTTCTCAAAACTCAGAGATGCGCTACCAAATTGCATTCTTTACCATTTTCTGCAGACGAAAAAAACTGTATCTTTCGATTCAGGTTTCTTAATGGTGGTCGGTGAAGAGCCAAGATTCTAATATCGGGAACCCCCGCCCCTCTAGCTTTAAACCAATGATACAGATTTACTTTTCTACAGATGAAAAAAAACCTGAATCTTTCGATTCAGGTTTCTTAATGGTGGTCAGTGAAGAGGGATTCTAATATCGGGAACCCCCGACCCTCGGCATTTCTACACGAAAATCAGCAATACTTTTCTGCAGACGAAAAAAAACCGTATCTTTCGATACGGTTTTCTTAATGGTGATCGGTGAAGAGCCAAGATTCTAATATCGGGAACCCCCGCCCCTCTAGCTTTAAACCAATGATACAGATTTACTTTTCTACAGATGAAAAAAAACCTGAATCTTTCGATTCAGGTTTCTTAATGGTGG
>NZ_PYLV01000033.1:0-31121 GCF_003025475.1 Photobacterium sp. NCIMB 13483 | reverse complement strand
GGCATGTATCTGTTCAAGTGCTTGTCTTAAAAACATAAAAAAATCCAAGTGCATTAAATACACTTGGATTTTTACACATCTACAGGATCGTTCAACTGATCATTTTGGGCTTAACTGATCAGCATTAGAGCCTAAGCTCTGCTTTTTTTTGGCTTTTTTTTGACCATGTTTGGTGTTTTGATGGACATATTATTATCCTTTTAGTGCATTTTTTCGTGTCGAAAATTATTTAAAGGGTATTGCAGAATCCTTTTTATTGACGTTATACTAGTTTCAAATCGAAACTTATTGTGTTGTTTAACATTCATGTCGAAACGTAATACTCAGCAGCGTCGTCATGCTATTGCCGTTATGGTCAGTGAGCAAGGCGAAGTTAGCGTTGATGTTTTAGCGCATCATTTTTCTACTTCAGAAGTTACTATTCGTAAAGATCTCGCGGCATTAGAGGTTACTGGCTCACTACTACGTCGTTATGGTGGTGCTATTGCTATGCCTACTGAAATGGTTTCTACCGAACAAGCTGAACAAGTTTCAGTTTGTAAGTTAGCTATTGCTCAAGCAGCAGCAGAGCAAATTCGCGATCACCATAGAATTATCATTGATAGCGGCAGTACCACAGCAGCATTGATTTCATTACTTGGTAGCAAACAAGGCTTAATCGTAATGACTAATGCATTACATGTTGCTAATGCCCTTAACGCGCTTGAAAACGAGCCGACGTTATTAATGACTGGTGGTACATGGGATCCCCATTCTGAATCATTTCAAGGGCAAGTCGCAGAATCTGTATTACGTTCATATGATTTTGATCAGCTCTTTATTGGCGCTGATGGTATTGATGTCGCGCGCGGTACGACCACATTTAATGAATTAATGGGGTTAAGTCGAGTGATGGCTGAAGTATCGCGTGATGTAGTGGTGATGGTCGAATCCAATAAGGTTGGCCGTAAGATCCCCAATCTTGAACTTGCGTGGCAAGGAATTAGCACCTTGATCACCGATGATGGTTTAAGTGACGCAGATAAACAAAGTATTGAACAACATGGCGTGCGCGTTATTCGCGCGCCCGTAAACGTATAACATCAAAATAACCAAAGCAGTGGTAAAGGAATTATTATGTGTGGGATAGTGGGTGCAGTTGCACAACGTGATGTAGCTGAAATTTTAATTGAAGGTTTACGTCGTTTGGAATATCGCGGTTATGACTCCGCAGGTGTTGCGATTGTGAATTCAAACCATGAGCTTCAGCGTGTGCGCCGATTAGGTAAAGTACAAGAATTGGCTGATGCGGTTGATAATATGCCTTTAAGTGGCGGCACGGGTATTGCACATACGCGTTGGGCAACCCATGGTGAACCTTCTGAAGCTAATGCCCACCCCCATATTTCTGGTCAACATATTGCTTTAGTTCATAACGGTATTATTGAAAACCATCAGTCATTACGTGAATTATTGCTTGAGCGTGGCTATGTATTTAGTTCACAAACTGATACTGAAGTGATCGCACATTTAGTCGATTGGGAATTACGTTCTGCAGCGAGTTTGCTTGAAGCCGTTCAAAAAACGGTATTACAGCTTCAAGGTGCATACGGTACGGTAGTGATGGACAGTCGTGATCCTGAACGAGTGGTCGTTGCTCGTTCTGGCAGTCCGCTCGTGATCGGTCTTGGTGTAGGTGAAAACTTTATTGCCTCGGATCAATTAGCGTTATTAAATGTTACTCGCCGCTTCATGTTCTTAGAAGAAGGTGATGTTGCTGAAGTAACACGACGTAAAATCTCAGTATTTGATAGCAATGGCCAAGCGGTTGAACGCGTGGTGAGTGAATCAAATATTGAGCATGATGCGGCGGATAAGGGGCAATATCGTCATTACATGCAAAAAGAGATCTTTGAGCAGCCAAGTGCATTGATCAACACCATGGAAGGCCGTATTAGTAATGATCATGTGATCGTGGAAAGTATTGGCAGTGATGCGACGGCGATCTTTGATAAAGTAGAACACATTCAGATCATCGCTTGTGGTACTTCTTATAATGCCGGCATGGTTGCACGCTACTGGTTTGAATCAATTGCGGGCGTTAGCTGCGATGTTGAAATTGCTTCAGAGTTTCGTTACCGAAAATTTGTTACTCAGCCCAATAGTTTACTGATCACTCTGTCTCAATCAGGTGAAACGGCTGATACATTGGCAGCATTGCGTTTAGCAAAGCAAAAAGGCTATATGGCGGCAATGACTATTTGTAATGTGGCGGGATCATCGTTAGTTCGTGAATCTGACTTAGCCTTTATGACGCGTGCAGGGGCTGAAATTGGTGTTGCCTCGACGAAAGCATTTACTACTCAGCTGGTGGCATTATTAATGTTAGTCACGGCGCTCGGTAAGCAGCAAGGTAATATTGATCGAGTTCAAGAGCAACAAATCGTGACGGCATTACATCAGTTACCAACTCAAATTGAAAAAGCGTTGGCGTTTGATAAACCCATCGAAATATTAGCTGAAGATTTTGCTGATAAACAACACGCATTATTTTTAGGTCGTGGCGAGTTTTATCCGATTGCCGTTGAAGCATCATTGAAATTGAAAGAAATTTCTTATATTCATGCTGAAGCTTACGCGGCGGGTGAACTTAAGCATGGTCCATTAGCATTAGTTGACGCTGAAATGCCGGTTATTGTGGTGGCTCCGACCAATGATTTGCTTGAAAAGCTTAAGTCAAATATTGAAGAAGTTCGCGCTCGTGGTGGACTGTTGTATGTATTTGCAGATGATGAAGCTGGGTTTGAGGAATGTGAGGGTATGAAAATTATCACCATGCCAAAAGTAGATGAGATTATCGCCCCTATTTTCTATACCATTCCGATGCAATTATTATCCTATCACGTTGCTTTAATTAAAGGGACGGATGTCGATCAGCCACGTAACCTTGCTAAAGCGGTAACGGTTGAATAAAACGGTTATTGGTCTTTAAGGCGTAAGATTAACACGTTAAAAAAGGCACCGTGAAGGTGCCTTTTTTTATGTTTGATAGTGATAGCTTGTAAAGCCTAATTATATTGGCACTAATAACGCTTTTTTTGCGAAATAGAAATAACGCCCTTCCAAATTTCGAACTGCAATTCAAAATACAAAAAACCGATGCCATTAATGACTAATTGTCTGATTTTTGCTCACTCTTACCCCAAAAAACTTGGCGTGCCATCTGCAAGGAGAGTCACTACTACTAATGCTGATAATTGATGGGTGGAGTAAATAATGGCTGAACGTAAACAAGAAATGGCGCTACGTATCAAAGAAGCGCGAGAATGGAAAGGTTTAACCCAAGTCTATATGGCACAGCAGTTAAAAGTGGCTCGCCAAACCTATTTAGATTTAGAAACGGGTAAAACTGAGCCTAAAGTTCGCTTATTGGTGGAAATATCAGAGCTTACAGAAAGACCATTAACGTGGTTTATTTATGGTGATTTAGGGCTTGATATTATTGAGAACGAATACAAAGAAGAAATTGATCAATTGGTGCAGTGTTTTGGTTGTCTACCTCATTCAGCAAGGAAAATGATTTTGCAGCAGAGTATTCAGTTAGCGCAGTTTATGACGGAGTATACGCGTACGATCCCGCGTCGATGATAATATTGCAGAGAAAAAAAGCAGCACTAAGGCTGCTTAATGGTGTCGCTATTGGGCGAGAAAAAACTTATATGCGGGGTTGTCAGTTTCATCATGCCAGTGGTAACCCAGCTTACGTAAATGGCAGGTAAATGATAGCAAGTCATGATCGGCTAATTCAAAGCCACATAAGACTCGGCCATAATCTGCACCATGGTTACGGTAATTAAATAAGCTAATATTCCATTGCCCACCTAAGGTCGATAAGAATTTAGCTAAAGCACCGGGATATTCAGGAAACTCAAAACTATACAAGCGTTCTTGCAATGGTTTTGATGGTCGGCCACCGATCATATACCGCACATGAACCTTGGCCATTTCATCATCGGATAAATCCATAACGGGATATCCTCCCTGATGTAGATCGGCAATAATTTGATCTAATTCAGGTTGTCCTTGAAGTAAGCGTACTCCAACAAAGACATTGGCTAATTTGCTGTCGTTGTAACGGTAGTTAAACTCGGTGACTGCTCGCCCGCCAATGAGGTGGCAAAATTCAAGAAATGCCCCTGGACGTTCAGGAATAGTAACCGCCAATAACCCTTCACGTTTTTCACTTAACTCACACCGCTCTGAAACATAGCGTAAGCCATGAAAGTTAAGGTTAGCTCCAGATAAAATGGCCCCTAAATGACGTTGCTGCAGTTGCTGTTGTTCGGCATATTTTTTTAAACCGGCAAGTGACAATGCTCCCGAAGGTTCAGCAATGGCACGTGTGTCTTCAAAAATATCTTTTACTGCGGCACAAATTTCATCACTGCTAACTGTGATCACATCATCAAGATATTGTTCACATAAACGGAAAGTTTCATCGCCAATACGTTTTACTGCAACGCCATCGGCAAACATACCCACTTGATCCAGTGTGACGGGTTGTCCTGCATCTAAAGCTGCTTTTAAACAGGCAGAGTCTTCCGCTTCGACACCGATCACTTTAATTTCGGGTAATAATTGTTTAAGTAATACCGACACTCCCGCGGCTAAACCACCACCGCCAACAGGCACAAACACATAGTCAAGGTGACCATTTTGTTGGATCAGTTCAATCCCTATCGTGCCTTGTCCAGCAATGATAGCGGGGTGATCAAACGGTGGAATAAATGTATAACCATGTTGTTGAGCGAGCATTTCCGCATGAGTTTTTGCTTCATCAAAATTATTACCATGCAGGATCACGTTGCCGCCAAAACCACGTACGGCATCAACTTTAATATCCGGTGTGGTACGTGGCATAACAATGGTGGCACTGACCCCTAACTTTTGGCTTGATAGGGCCAACCCCTGTGCATGGTTGCCCGCAGATGCTGCAATGACGCCTGCTTGACGCTGAGGCTCCGTCAGTTGAGTCATCATGTTATAAGCGCCGCGCAGTTTAAAAGAATGCACCGGTTGGCGATCTTCACGTTTGAGCTGAACATGATTACCGATACGCTCACTGAGACGGGTCATGTTTTGTAATGGTGTGACTTGTGCCACCTCATACACGGGGGCGCGTAAGATATTACGCAGATAATCAGCTCCGCTCAGTAAATATTGGTCGCTAGCAAGTTTGACATCGATCATCAGGTTATCCTTCTAGCTTTGATTTATCACGTACGGCGCCTTTGTCAGCACTGGTTGCGAGTAGCGCATAGGCTTTAAGTGCTAATGACACCTGACGTTCGCGAACGACAGGTTTCCAGCCGCGTAATTCAGTTTCTGCACGGCGAGTGGCGAGAGTGGCATCATCAACCAATAAGTTGATACTGCGATTAGGAATATCAATCGCGATCATATCGCCACTATTAATTAAGCCAATAGTACCGCCACTAGCAGCCTCAGGTGACACATGACCAATCGATAATCCCGAGGTGCCGCCAGAGAATCGACCATCAGTGATTAGGGCGCACTCTTTACCCAGCCCCATTGATTTTAAGTAGGTGGTTGGATACAACATTTCTTGCATTCCTGGGCCACCTTTCGGTCCTTCATAGCGGATCACAACCACATCCCCTGCTTTGACTTTGCCACCTAAAATGCCTTCAACTGCAGTATCTTGGCTCTCAAATACCACCGCCGGTCCGGTAAAGGTTAGGCAACTTTCATCAACACCTGCGGTTTTAACGATACAGCCATCAAGCGCCATATTGCCAGATAACACCGCCAATCCACCTTCATCACTAAACGCAAATTCTCGACTACGAATACAGCCATGTTGACGATCATCATCAAGGGTGTCCCAGCGACAGTTTTGTGAAAACGCTTTAGTGGTACGAATGCCTGCAGGACCGGCGCGGAAGAAATCTTTTACTGCTTGAGATTGAGTTTGGACAATATCGTAATGGCGCAGACTTTCGGCAAAGGTTTCACTCAAAATATTATGGCATTGGTTATGGAATAATCCGGCGCGATCAAGTTCTCCTAAAATGGCATAAACGCCACCCGCACGGTGAACATCTTCCATATGGTATTTAGGGGTTGAAGGGGCAACTTTACACAGTTGAGGCACGCGACGTGACATTTGATCAATATCCGCCATAGTGAAATCCACTTCACCTTCTTGAGCGGCGGCCAATAAATGTAAGACGGTATTACTAGAACCACCCATTGCAATATCGAGTGCCATCGCATTTTCAAAAGCTTGTTTATTGGCAATATTACGCGGTAATGCACTGGCGTCATCTTGTTCATAATAACGTTTAGTCAGCGCCACAATGCGTTTGCCTGCATTGATAAATAACTGTTCACGATCCGCATGTGTTGCCAACATTGAACCATTACCCGGTTGGCTTAAGCCTAATGCCTCAGTTAAACAGTTCATCGAGTTAGCGGTAAACATTCCAGAACATGAGCCACAGGTTGGGCAGGCGGATCGTTCGATCTGCTCACTTTGTTCGTCAGAAACAGAAGGATCCGCACCTTGGATCATCGCATCAACCAAGTCAAGTTTGATCACTTGCTCTGAAAGCTTCGTTTTGCCTGCTTCCATTGGACCGCCAGAAACAAAAATTACCGGAATATTTAACCGCAATGAGGCCATTAACATTCCAGGGGTGATTTTGTCACAGTTAGAGATACACACCATGGCATCGGCGCAATGAGCATTGACCATGTATTCAACTGAATCGGCAATGAGTTCGCGAGATGGCAATGAATACAGCATCCCGCCATGACCCATTGCGATACCGTCATCAACCGCGATGGTATTGAATTCTTTGGCGATGCCTCCTGCTTGCTCAATCTGTTCGGCAACTAACTGTCCCAAATCTTTTAAGTGAACATGACCGGGTACAAATTGAGTAAACGAGTTCACTACCGCAATAATCGGTTTGCCAAAATCTTGATCTTTAACTCCTGTTGCGCGCCATAATGCGCGTGCACCTGCCATATTTCGGCCATGAGTTGTGGTTGCTGAGCGGTACTTAGGCATAACAATAAAATCCTTTTTAGCTCAGCCATCGTCACGATGGCTGACGTCATTAATTAACGCAAACTGTGGCGTATTATTTGGCAGGGTATACGTAGTCTAACCAACCCCATTTATCGTCGGTTTCACCGTTAAAGAGCCCAAAATAATCAGTTTGTAGTTGGTGGGTAATCGGCCCGCGTTTACCTGCTCCAACCGTAATTTTATCCACGCTACGAACAGGAACGATTTCAGCCGCCGTGCCAGTCATGAACACTTCATCGGCCAGGTAAAGGGCTTCTCGAGCGATGTTTTCTTCTCGTACTTCATAGCCTCGTTCTTTGGCGAGTACCATGATGGTATCGCGAGTAATACCCGGTAAGATTGCACTGGTGGTTGGTGGGGTTGAAAGTACGCCATTACGCACTACAAAAATATTTTCGCCTGCGCCTTCTGAAAGATAACCATCAACACTTAAAGCTATGCCTTCGGCATACCCGTGGCGACGGGCTTCACTGCCAACAAGCAGTGATGATAAGTAGTTACCGCCAGCTTTAGCTGCGGTTGGAATGGTATTAGGCGCGGCGCGGTTCCAGCTCGAAATCATCGCATCGACGCCATTTTCTAATGCTTGTTCACCTAAATATGAACCCCATGGGAAAGCGGCAACAATCAGATCCATGATGGTATCAACCGGAGGACAGACGCCTAAACCAACATTACCCACATAACCTAATGGGCGAATATAGGCTGAATCAAGTTTGTTGACGCGAATGGTTTCACGGCAAATTTCCATCAGTTGATCACAGCTATAAGGAATCGGAAAGCGATAGATTTTGGCGGAATTAAGCAGGCGTTGCATGTGTTCAGAGTGGCGAAAAACGGCCGGTCCTTGTGGTGTGTCATAACAACGAATACCTTCAAAAACAGAGGTGCCATAATGCATTGCATGGGTAAGAACGTGAACATTGGCTTCTGCCCAAGGTACGATGTTACCGTTAAACCAAATAAAATCAGCGGTGTTTGCCATGGTGAATTCCCTTTTTAAATTTAATCCAAATTTTCGATTTGTGAGGTCGTAACGGTGGTTACATCCCAGAGTTTTTCTATTTGATTGATCAGAATGCTAATCGGGCGATCACTATCAACAATAATTTCTATCGCGGCGATATTACTATGATGATTTTGGGTCGCATCCACTTTCTTGATCACAAATCCACGATGGCGAATGACCCGTAAAATACGTTCAAGTAATACCGGTTTATCGTTCGCTTTAATGGTAATTAAATATCTATCCATGATTTATGTGTTCTCCAGCATATCCTGATTTGCCGCACCTGGTGGCACCAGTGGCCATACATTTTGTTCTTCATCAATAACCACATGTAACAAATAGGCACTACTGCTTGCTAGCATTTCAGCTAATGCGGGAGCAACTTCTTCTTTACGAGTAATGGTTTTACCTGGAATATCAAATGCACGCGCGAGCATTACAAAATCAGGATTATCATCCAAAATTGTTTCACTGTGGCGACCATCAAAAAACAGTGATTGCCATTGACGTACCATGCCTAAACGTTGGTTATTAATCAGCACCATTTTGACTGGAATTTGGCGGCGTTTAAGGGTGCCAAGTTCTTGTACGTTCATCATAAATGAACCATCACCCGAGATTAATATCGACTGAGAATCTGGGCGTGCAACACTGGCTCCCATCGCTGCAGGTAAGCCAAAACCCATAGTGCCAAGTCCAGCCGAGGTAATGTAATTTTGAGGTTCACGTGGTTGAATGTGCTGTGCTGCCCACATTTGATGTTGGCCAACATCGGTCGAAACGATGCTGTTATTTGGCATCATGTCTGATAGTTGTTTGAGCAGTAAAGGCGCATAAATTAACTCTCCTGGGTGGTCATAACGCCATTTACCGATCTGGCGTAGATGTTCACTATGAGTTAACCAGCGGCTGATATCTTGCCCAAGTTCAAGTTGCGGCAAAATAACATTAATGTCCCCGCGTAAAGATGCATTAGCATGACGCAGTTTATTAAATTCTGCGGCATCAATATCAAGGTGGATCACCTTGGCGTGAGGGGCAAAGGTATCCAATTTGCCGGTAACACGATCATCAAATCGTGCGCCAACAACGATTAATAAATCAGACTCTTGTACGATTAAATTTGCTGCTTTAGTTCCATGCATTCCCAACATACCAAGGTAATGTGGATCATGACGGGCGACTGAGCCTAAGCCTTTAAGAGTACTGACTGACGGCATAGGATTAAGGGTTAAAAATTGACGCAGTGTCGCGGTTGCTTGGGCTATTTGTACTCCACCACCGACATACAGCACGGGTCGCTGACATTGTGCCAATAATTGTTGCGCCATCTCGATAGCGGCAGTTGTCGCTATTGGTAACGGGGGTGGAATTACTGTTGGAAGTACCATTGTTGGTGCTGTTGCCAGTTGCACATCTTTGGCGATATCAACAATAACGGGCCCAGGACGGCCACTTTGGGCAACCACAAAAGCTTCCGCTAATGTGGGGGCGAGCTCGTTAATATCAGTCACTAAATAACTGTGCTTAGTACATGATAGTGACATGCCAATCACATCCATTTCTTGAAAAGCATCAGTCCCTATGTGCGAGCTTGCCACTTGACCGGTAATGGCGACTAATGGCACTGAATCCATTAAAGCGTCAGCTAATCCTGTGACTAGATTGGTTGCACCCGGCCCTGATGTTGCCATGCAGACCGCAACACTTTGGGTCGCCCGTGCCATGCCAATAGCTGCCATCGCAGCCCCTTGTTCATGGCGACATAAAATGTGCTCCACTCCACCATCATAAAGTGCATCATAGATGGGCATGATGGCGCCGCCCGGATAGCCAAAGATGGTTGTTATTCCCTGCTGTTGCAGCGCTTGTACGACTAACTCTGCCCCTGTCATCGCTGCTCCTTGCGTATGTAACTAAAATCAAATCAATGCTGATTACGATTTAAATTTGCTGATTTAAAAAAGCCCCCGAACTTTTCAGTGCGGGGGCTTTACTGTGTTTTGGTCGCATTAACGTACGCCTACACATCCCCTGCGCGGTGAAATAATCACCACGACGACGTTAATAATGAGTACGAGGGATGTTGCGATTGTATGCATAATTGTCCAACTTTTATTGTTTAGTTGTTGCTATACATAAGTGGTAACACAGATCTTCGTCACATGACAAGCAAAAAATTTGGTTTTATAAGTAATTTCGCAGCATTAATGGGGCTTTGATGTAACACCTTCGATAAATTTCATTAACCCCATGGTGTAAATTACCAGTCAGTGGAGTCATCAATGACACTTGCTATTGTTCATAGTCGCGCTTGTGTGGGCGTGGAAGCCCCACCAGTAACAGTTGAGGTCCATTTAAGTAATGGAATGCCCAGTTTCACACTGGTTGGTTTACCAGAAACTACCGTAAAAGAAGCTAAAGATCGTGTACGAAGCGCGATTATCAATGCTCAATTTGAATTTCCATCACGGCGAATTACGGTCAATTTAGCCCCTGCTGATTTACCCAAAGAAGGTGGACGGTTTGACTTACCGATTGCGCTTGGCATTTTAGCGGCATCAGGGCAAATTCCTTCTGATAAATTAGCGCAGTATGAGTTTATTGGTGAATTAGCATTATCGGGTGATTTACGGGCTGTTAAAGGTGCATTACCGGCGGCATTGGCTGCATTAAAAGCCAAGCGGTGTTTAATTGTGCCTGACCATAATGGTGATCAAGTGGCGTTAGTGGCGCAAAAACAACATAAATCAGCCCCTAGTTTGTTAGCTGTATGTGGTTTTTTGTGTGGTCAGCAACAGTTACAGTTATATCTTCAACCGCATGTGATAACGCCTGCAACTACGAATGAACAACGTGATATGCAAGATATTATTGGTCAACAACAAGGAAAACGCGCTTTAGAAATAGCTGCCGCGGGAAGTCATAATTTATTGCTACTTGGTCCACCAGGCACAGGAAAAACTATGTTGGCTTCTCGTTTACGGGATTTATTACCACCAATGACCCACGAAGAAGCCATTGAAACCGCCGCGGTAGCTTCTTTGACTCAGCAATCATTGCATCAAGGTAATTGGCTTAACCGCCCTTTTCGTACACCGCACCATTCAAGTTCAATGGCAGCCCTTGTAGGTGGGGGCTCAGTGCCTAAGCCGGGTGAAATTTCACTCGCGCACAATGGGCTATTATTTTTAGATGAAATGCCTGAATTTGAGAGAAAAGTGCTAGATTCATTGCGTGAGCCGTTAGAGTCAGGACAAATTGTAATTTCACGAGCAACGGCAAAAACGACCTTTCCCGCTCGGTTTCAATTAATAGGCGCATTAAACCCTAGCCCGACAGGGTATTACGAAGGCAACCAATCTCGAACTAACCCGCAAGCTATTTTACGTTATTTAAGCCGTTTATCGGGACCATTGCTAGATCGGTTTGATATGTCATTAGAAATTCCCGCATTGCCCCGTGGCACACTAACCACTGGAGGTGATCGTGGAGAACCGAGTTCAGTTATTAAGGCGCGAGTTGATCAGGCTCGTGAGCGCATGCTGGCCCGTTGTGGCAAGGTAAATGCCTTACTTTCGACCCGTGAATTAGATAAATATTGCGGATTATCGTTTAAAGACGCCGAGTTTTTAGAAAATGCATTGCATCAACTTGGATTATCGATTCGTGCTTATCATCGTATTATTAAGGTTGCGCGTACGATTGCAGATTTGGCCGAGCAGGATCAGATTCAGCGTTCACATCTAGCTGAAGCATTAGGGTATCGAGCGATGGATAGATTGTTGAAACAACTTAGCAGTCAGGTCATTTAAAGGAATAACAAAGAGGCTAATTAAAAGCCTCTTTGTTAAAGGCAACCGTTGTAAGCTTCGTGGAATTACTTCTTGAGTAAAAAGTTAACTAATTCAAAATATTCGTCAGCTGATTTAATTTTGCCCGTTTGAACTAAGTATTTATTATTAACCACTACCGCAGGTACACCCGTTAAGCCTGCATCTTCAAAGGCTTTATCAAACCGGCTAACCATTGAGTTAACCGCGAAGCTGTTGAATGCACCATCAAACTCAGCGGCAGGTATACCTTCATCAATAAAAATCTGACGAACTTCTGCTTCGTTTTTTGGTGGTTGATTAAGGGTATGAATACGGTTAAATAATACCGGCACCATTTTATCACTAACGTTTAATACTACCGCCGTTGCAAATGCTTTACTCATGACTTTACCCATTGGGCCGCCCATAAATGACACGTGCATTTTCTGAAGTTTAGCGTTGTCTGGTAGCTTGGTTTTTAATTCACGCATCATTGGCTCAAATTGAAAACAATGTGGGCAATACAATGAGAAAAATTCAGTCACAACAGGGGTTGTTGATTGTGGTTGATCTAATACCTTGTAGTAGTCGCCTTCCGTAAATTTGGCTGCGTGAACAGAAAAAGACAATAAAGCAGCGCTGACTAGCGCAAGTAAGTTCTTCATCATTTTGGGGTTCCTGATTATCCGTGTCGTTAATTAGATATTAGCTGAGTATAATAATTAATAATGTTATTTTATAGTCAATTACCATTGAGGCATAAGCTGTAATGGTGATTCATTAAGGCTGAAAATCTGTTCTTTAAAGGCCAAAACTTGGCCTTCCCAATATTTTGCATCGCCAAACCATGGAAAAGCTCGTGGAAATGCTGGATCTTGCCAGCGCTTTGCTAACCACGCCATATAGTGCACCATTCTTAACGCACGTAAAGGTTCGATTAACTTTAGCTGGCGTGGGTCAAAATCGGCAAATTCATTATAAGCTTCAACTATTGTATCAAGCTGTGCGAGTTGATCGTGACGTTCACCATTAAGCATCATCCATAAATCTTGAATGGCAGGGCCGTTACGAGCATCATCTAAATCGACAAACATTGGTCCATCACGCCATAAAATATTGCCAGGATGACAATCACCATGTAGGCGCAAAGCCGGCCAATCAGTTGACCAATGGCTTTCAATTTCTGTAATTAAGCGATCAAGATCGGCAAAAAAACTGTGTTTTAGGTAATCAGGAATAAAATCGCTATTAGCCAAAATTTGGCGTGGTTGATAAACGTATTCCTCTAAGCCTAATGTTGGACGATGGACAAAGGGTTGGCGTTTACCGACTTGATGAATACGACCTAAAAAGCGTCCTACCCACTCTAATTGATCAAAGTTATCGACTTCAAATTGACGCCCACCGACACTTGGAAAAACAGCAAACCGATAGCCATTATAGTGATGTAGCGTGTTGCCATTGATAGCGATAGGCGCTGCGACTGGAATATCTTGTTGTTCAAGTTCAAGCGTAAACTGATGTTCTTCATCAATTTGGTCATCGCTCCATCGTGCGGGGCGGTAGAACTTAGTCACATAACGTTGACCATCTTCAGCTTTAAATTGATAGACGCGATTCTCATAACTATTAAGTGCCAATAAACCGGACTCAGCATGTACTTCGACACTATCGAGTGCATCGAGCAGTACATCTGGGCTGAGATCTGCAAAACTAAAACTTTGTTTTTCCATGACTGAATCCTGAATCTGGCTTGGAAGAGTGGTTTAGCTTAACCGCGAATAGAATTAAAACAAATTAAACATGATGGTGATGGCGGAAGAGAAAGATTTTCAGCTATAAAAAAAGCCAGTTAGTCATAACTGGCTCCATAAATAATCGAGTAGGATTAGTGACTATTTGATAATACCGCGCGCACGTAAAATAGCGGTTTTAAAATCGTTTTCGCAATCTTTAGCAAGACCAGGAATCATGGCGTCTTTATCACTATTGCGCATTTTTAAATGGTAAATTAAGACATCATCAGTTAGTGATTCTAGTGGACCTTGGTATTTTGCTTCTGCTGCTAATTTTAGTAAGAACTCAACTAAGTTAAGATCAGGATCTTTTTTCCACTCAGGGTGCAGTAATTCAATCAGTTCATTAACGCGATGGGTTTTCATTGTTAACTCCGTAGCTTGGGCTGAATCAATCGTTATACGATTGTATTATCATTATTTTAGTGTGGATAAATTATAACAAACCCTGCTCGGTTACAATGAATGTCTTATGCCAAAATATTGTTAATAAAAAAGCAGCCAAAGCTGCTTAATATTAGGGTTAACGTTGTTGCTGTTGACTGTTAATCAGTTCAGGCAATATTTGTTGCTGATCTAATTGTGCATCGGCGCTGGTTAAATGCACGTCAGTCGTGAGCGATTTTTTCGCATTAACCTTAAAATGTGGAGCGTGGGAAGTGGCACGTAAACGTGATGGGCTACGTGGGGTACTTGCATACCTGACGGGGGATGCTGGGCGCATATGTCACCTATTGTCAGGCTCATCCATGGCCAAAAAATTAAAAATATTTCTGAAGGGAAAACTCCCTGCTGGGTAGAACCCATCCACCAGAATATTGCTTGGTTATTAATCAAATCGCGCTGAGGATAGCAACCAGATAATTAAAAGTCGAGCATAAAATGAGCAATAAAATGCTAATATCTAATTATTACGTTGTTTATATAGTAACTATTGCAATAATTGCCCCCTTGATGCACCGTGTCGTTCGATCTTTATCGAAATAAAGGTTACGGCAGTAGCGAGCATTTAGGATTACACTAATTTAGCGTTAGTGAGTAGTACAACAGAAGCCTTGGGAGAGGATCTATGGATCAGCAGCAGCAACGTATTGTTGCCAATCGTAACTTATCTTACCGATTAGCAGAGTCTATTGGTCGTCGTATCTTAATTGGTGATCCTGCCCCTGGCGGTATTTTACCGGGCGAAGTTGAGTTAGGCGAAATGTATGGTGTGAGCCGTACTGCCGTTCGTGAAGCTATAAAAATGTTAGCCGCGAAAGGCATGGTATTGCCTCGTCCTCGTATTGGTACGCGAGTAATGCCAAAGAAAAATTGGAATTATCTTGATCAAGATTTATTGGCTTGGTTAGATTTTGATTCGGACTCACAGTTGATCATGGAGTATCAAAAAGTCCGGTTAACATTAGAGCCTGAAGCGGCGGCATTGGCCGCTGAACATGCAACAGCAGAAGATCGGCTGGAGTTTGAACTACTGATGCACCAAATGCACCAAATGAAAGACAATTTTGATCAAGAGCGTTGGATTGAGATTGATACCCGCTTTCATCAATTGGTTTATTTTTCTTCAGGTAATCATTTTATTAGCCCATTTGGAAACTTGTTCAAAGCGGTGTTTGAAAATTATTTTAGAGTCGTAACCCGCGAGCAAGTGATGAAGCTTGATGTTCATCAGCGGATTGTTGATGGTATATTAGAACATGATCCAGACGCTGCCCGTCAGGCAACGTTAGAGTTATTGCAATAATCAATAAATGATACTACGGAGCCAAATGGCTCCTTTTTTTATCAATTTCAAAACTGGCACAAATTGACCAACAAAAGGTTGCTTAATTTAAGCTTACAAGTGTAAGCTGAAAAGCAGTAGTTAGTGAATTAAGTGTCTTTTGGGATATATAAACCATGAATAATGTGATCAAACGTGAGCTAGGTTATTCAACAGCGGAAGAAGTCGCGAATAGTGTCAGTCACGGTCTTGGACTGTTGTTTTCAGTGTTTGGTCTGTATTTGTTGCTAGATAAAGCCTTTTCATTGCAAGCTGATACATTAAGTATTGTCAGTTATATTGTTTATGGCGTGAGTATGATTTTATTGTATCTCGCCTCAACCTTATACCACGCCATTCCAAGTACCGCGGCTAAAAAACCATTAAAGATCTTTGACCATTGTGCGATTTATTTATTAATCGCTGGTACCTATACCCCGTTTCTATTAATTGCCTTGCGTACACCTCTAGCACTGGGATTAATGGCTATATTATGGGTATTGGCACTGCTGGGTATTGTGGCTAAAATTATTTTTATCCATCGTTTTAAAAAACTGTCGCTATGGATGTATCTAGCGATGGGATGGGCTTCAGTGATTGTGATTTATCAGTTAGCGATATCATTAGCGCCCGGTGGATTAATATTATTGGCACTTGGTGGCGTGATTTACTCTTTAGGGGTGGTATTTTACGTTAATAAACGCATTCCGTATAACCATGCTATTTGGCATTTATTTGTTTTAGGTGGCTCAATTTGTCATTTTTGTGCGATTTATTTTTATATTAAACCGTAACTAACCACGGTAGATTTATCCCTAAAAAAAGAGAGCGCTATGCGCTCTCTTGTTGTTTTTGAGTCTTATTAAAGCGTGATTAATCACGCCAAAAGGCAGGAGCAAAAACCACTAATACGGTTAATATTTCCAAGCGTCCCATCAGCATGCCTAAACTTAAGGTCCATTTTGATAAATCCGGTAAGCTGGCAAAGTTACCTGTTGGGCCGATCACGGTACCCATACCAGGACCGACGTTAGCCACTGCGGTTACTGCACCGGTAATACTGGTGACCGGATCTAAGCCTTGTAATGCTAATACTGCGGCAATCACAATAATGGTCATGATAAAAGTAAACACTAATGCCACTACTGAACGCACGATATCATCGGTGACTGGACGACCGTTATAGCGTTGAATGAACAGGGCCGATGGGTGAATAGATTGCATGATATGTTTACGTAAAAGTGCAAATGCAATTTGGAAGCGGAAAATTTTAATACCGCCACTGGTTGAACCTGAGCAAGCACCAACCAGTAATGTGAACGCAAAAATAATTGTCGGTAATGGCCCCCAAGCAGTAAAGTCACCTAGACCAAAGCCGGTTGTGGTAACCACTGAGATAATATTAAAAAAGGATAATCTCATCGCATCAAGGACGGAATAACCTTTATTAAAGATCAGACAACCCGCAACAATCAAACTCGCCACCACCACAAATAATGTATATCCCTTAACTTGAGCATCCCCCAACAAGGTGCGAGGATGACGCTTTCTTAATGCTTGAACAAACAATAAGAACGGCAGTCCGCCAGCAAACATAAAGAAGGTTGCTACCCATTGTGCACTGTGTGAAAAGTGGTTCATTGAACCATCAGAGGTTGAATAACCGCCCGTTGAAAGTGTCGTAAAAGCGTGGTTAATCGCATCAAAGGTGTTCATGCCAGCGAGCATAAACGCAATGATACACAGCACGGTTAATATCAAATATACATTGATAATATTTTTAGCGACACTTTTGGTACGGGGGGAACTTTTATCTGACCAGTCTGATGATTCGGTTTGAAAGAGTCGCATACCACCGACGTTAAGCATCGGTAAAATAGCCACCCCCATCACAATAAATCCGACCCCACCAAGCCATTGCAACGTCGAACGCCACAGTAAAATACTGGGTGCCATTTGATCGAGGCCGCTTAATACTGTTGAACCTGTGGTGGTGATGCCTGACATGGTTTCAAAATATGCATCAGTAAAACTGATGTGATTAATAAACACAAACGGCAGCGCAGCAAACGCACTGGCAACCGTCCACACCAGCGTGGTGATCAGGAACATATCCCGCACACTAAGCTTAAATTCGTCAGTTTTCCCGTAAGATAGCAACAAGAACGCCACGGAGTGAGTAATCAGCACTGCCGCTGCGAAATCCATGAAACCTTCGGTGCCAGTAAAAAAGGCCACCAAAGTGGGTACATACATAAACAGGGCTATTTTAGATAGCACCAGTCCGAGTACAAATAATATTGGACGTAAATTAACCATAAGCTGTTACAGAAAGAAAGGGCTCGGTTGGAAAAGACGTTCAACGTCAGGAATATATTTCTTATCAACTAAGAACATAACTACGTGGTCATTTTGCTCAATCATGGTGCGATCGTGGGCAATAAGAACCTCTTCTCCACGAACAACTGCGCCAATGGTTGTACCGGGTGGCAGTTTGATTTCACTGATGGCCCGGCCAACTACTTTTGACGTACTGGCGTCACCATGGGCAATCGCCTCAATGGCTTCAGCTGCACCACGACGTAGCGATGATACGTTAACGATATCAGCTTTACGAACATGGGTTAGTAATGCAGAAATGGTTGCTTGTTGGGGGGAAATCGCAATATCAATGGTGCCACCTTGGACTAAATCAACATACGCACCACGTTGAATCAACACCATTACTTTTTTCGCGCCTAAGCGCTTAGCCAACATGGCTGACATGATATTGGCTTCATCATCATTGGTAACGGCAATAAACACATCAATCTGTTCGATATGTTCTTCACTAAGTAATTCTTGATCTGACGCGTCACCACAGAAGACGATGGTGTCTTGCAACATTTCCGATAGGTTTTCGGCACGTTGTTGATTATGCTCGATTAATTTAACACTGTAGTTTTGTTCTAAGCGGCGAGCTAAACCTGCACCAACATTACCACCACCAACAATCATTAACCTTTTATAGGGTTTCTCTAATCGCTGTAGTTCACTCATTACTGAACGGATATGGTTACTTGCTGCGACAAAGAACACTTCATCGTCAGCTTCTATAATGGTGGTACCTTGGGGGCGAATTGGCTGACCCTGACGGAATATGGCTGCTACGCGAGTATCAATGTGCGGCATGTGCTCGCGCAGTGCTGATAATGCGTTACCCACCAGTGGGCCACCGTAATAGGCTTTCACTGCCACTAAGCCGACTTTTTCTTCAGCAAAGCTCACCACTTGTAATGCCCCTGGATATTCGATTAAACGTTCAATGTAATCGGTAACCAATTCTTCTGGCGCAATAAGGTGATCAACAGGAACCGCGTCAGATTGAAATAATTGTTCTTTTTCACGTAAGTATTCTGGTGAACGAATACGAGCAACACGGTTAGGGGTGTTAAATAATGAAAACGCAATTTGGCATGCGATCATGTTAGTTTCGTCAGAGTTGGTTACTGCAACTAACATATCAGCATCTTGCGCGCCGGCATCACGAAGTGTTTGCGGGTGGCTCGCAAAGCCTTGAACAACACGCAGGTCGTATTTATCTTGCAGTTCACGAAGACGTTCTGGGTTCTTATCAACGATAGTTATATCGTTATTCTCGCCAACAAGGTTTTCAGCAAGAGTGCCGCCAACTTGTCCAGCACCGAGAATGATGATTTTCATAGCCTATGCCTGATGAAGTAATGCCAACTAACAGTCACTGTGCCATAAAATCGACAGTAAGTGGCGTATAAAAGAGACTAAAAAGCGGAATCTTGAAGCCAAGTTCCGCTATTATTAGTAATTTATCTTAGTTTGCTTTGGTTAATACTGCATAGTAAAAACCATCCATCGCCTCTTCGCCGGGTAAAATTTGGCGGCCAGGAGAGGCAGGATCGCTATCGATTAAGGTTGCGTCAGCTGTACGGCTTAAGAATGCTTTTACTTGATCGCAGTTTTCTTGCGGTGTGATTGAACACGTTGCATAAACCAAAGTACCGCCTGGTTTTAACTGTAACCACATAGCATCAAAAATCTCAGCTTGTAGCAATGCTAATGCTGCGATATCTTCGCCTCGACGTAACCATTTAATATCAGGATGACGACGAATAACGCCTGTTGCAGAACAAGGTGCATCCAGCAAAATGCGATCAAATTTTTCGCCATGCCACCATTGCTCAGGATAACGTGCATCAGCACATAATACTTGTGCGGTCAGATGTAAACGTTCAAGGTTTTCATGCACTCGTTTAAGACGATTCTCATCACAGTCAATCGCCACCACTTGTGTCGATGGTACGCGTTCCATGATATGAACTGTTTTACCACCAGGCGCGGCACAACAATCAAGAATCAATTCGCCGGGTTGTGGTTTAAGGTAATCCACAGCAAGTTGTGCTGCAGCATCTTGTACTGAAACCCAACCATCACTAAAACCGGGTAATTTAGTGACATCACACGGTGAAATTAAACGCAATGCGTCTGCTGCTTGTGGGTGCAATTCGGTTGCAATACCTTCTGCATCCAATAATGCACGGTAAGTGTCACGATCATGATGGTGACTGTTTACTCGTAACCACATTGGCGCTTTAGTGTTATTAGCTTCACAGATGGCGGCGTAGTCATCAGGGTAGCTGGCTTTAAGTAATTTCAATAACCAACTTGGATGGCCATATTTACCTGCGTCATGACTAACCGCTTGTTCATCTAACGCTTCTTTTTGACGTTGGTAACTACGTAAAATGGCGTTAATTAACCCACGTAATTGCGGTTTTTTAAGGGTTTTTGTGGCATCGACTGTTTCAGCGACTGCGGCATGAGCAGGAATACGCATATAACCTAATTGATATAAACCAACTAAGATTAGGTGATGGAAAACACGTTGTTTACCTGTCAGCGGCTTCTCCATTAATGCTTGAGTGATTGACTCTAATCGAGGTAGCCAGCGTAATACGCCGTAGCAGATTTCCTGCAATAAAGCATGATCACGTTCTCTAATATTCTGCTGCGCTAACGGTAGCGCGGCAGACAATGACTGCCCTTGATCGACGACCTGATATATTACTTTGGCCGCAGCGGCTCTTACATTCATAGCTGTTTCCTGAACGCCGTTGATGCTGGCGATACGTGGTTAATCTGAAAAAGAAAAGCCAGTGACTTAACCCTGGCCTTGGTGTTTAAAGTTGGTTACCGACTTGGAACCATTCTCGACGTGAATTTAATAAATCCGCGACTGACATGGCTTTTTTACCAGGAGGCTGCAGTGACAATAAACGCAATGCACCAGTTGTTGTTGCGACTACGATACCGTGTTTATCTGCCGCTAAAATCGTACCCGGTAGTTGACCTTGATTGTCTTCTTCTACACTGGTTTGCCATACTTTGATAGTTTGCTCAGCAACAGTGAAATGGCTCATTGGCCATGGGTTGAAAGCTCGCACACAACGCTCAATAGCTGCTGCGTCCATAGTCCAATCAATTTGTGCTTCTTCTTTGCTTAATTTCTTGGCGTAGTTTGCTTGACCGTCATCTTGTTTGGTCGCAACCGCAGTGCCATTGGCAATCGTTGTTAAACACTCAATCAATGCACTTGGGCCAAGGTTTGCTAATTTTTCATACATAGTGGCACTGGTATCGGTTGCCGTGATGGGTAACGTTGCGACTTGTAGCATGTCACCCGTATCAAGGCCGATATCCATTTGCATGATAGTGACGCCAGTCTCGCTATCACCTGCCCAAATTGAACGTTGAATAGGTGCTGCGCCACGCCAGCGTGGCAAAATTGAACCATGAACATTAATACAACCGAGTGGTGGTGTATCAAGTACTTCTTGAGGCAATAATAAACCGTAAGCAACAACAACCATGATATCGGCTTCAATAGCTGCCAGTTGTTGTTGAGCTTCAAGGTTACGCAGCGAGGCTGGTTGGAACACTGGAATATCGTGTTCTACGGCGATATTTTTCACCGGGCTTGCAGTGAGTTTTTTACCGCGACCCGCTGGGCGATCGGGTTGGGTGTAAACCGCAACAACTTGATGCTGTGAAGACAATAACGCCGCCAAATGACGGGCGGCGAAGTCAGGCGTACCTGCAAAAATAATGCGTAATGGTTTACTCAAGATAACCTCGAATGGTGATGTTGTTAGATAGAACGTTTTAGTTTTTCTAATTTGCTTTTAATGCGTTGACGCTTGAGTGGCGATAGGTAATCAACAAATAGCTTACCAGCAAGGTGATCTAATTCGTGTTGAATGCAAATAGCAAGTAGGTCTTCTGCTTCAAAGGTCAGCGGGTTGCCGTCACGATCCAATGCGGAAACAGTGATGGTTGCTGCGCGAGGAACAAAACCTCGAGCACTTGGTACTGAAAGACACCCTTCTTCAATGCCTTCATCGCCATGAGCTGCCGTAATTTCAGGGTTGATTAGCACCATTGGCTGATCACGTTGCTCAGAAACATCGATAACCACGATTTGTTGATGAATATCGACTTGAGTTGCAGCAAGGCCGATACCTTCTTCTTCATACATGGTTTCAAGCATGTCATCAATGATCTGCTGAATTTGTGGCGTGATCGCCGCAACGGGCTTGGCTACAGTACGTAGACGGTCATCTGGAAAGATTAAAACTGGCAATAGCGACATAAGGGCTCGAATTCGTTAACGGTTACTAGAAAGATACAGCGTTGTTGGTCTAATTCTAGTCATTTTAGCACTCAAATAACAGTACCGAATGCGCGTGGCGAGGGTTAACCGAAATTAGAGTCATGAAATAAAGACCACTTTTCGCTAAAAAATTAATGTTAGCTCTTAGCAAAGTTCAGGCTTTGTCGATGTAACAGGGGTTATCAAATCGTGATATAAGCCGAAAAGCGCTTGGCAGTGATAGTTAAACAGTCGACATATCAAATAGCTAATGCCAATCTTTGCCAATATGAGTGATTATTTTATTATCGCTAGGTCGCAACTTGTGCAATCGAAGGAACGGATCACATGAGGCAATGGGTTATTATCGCGAGTTTTATTCTTTTTATGCCGTCGTTGGTTGCCGCGCCACAACCACAGCTAAAAAATAGTCATCCTGAAATTTATGTGGTTAAAAAAGGGGATACGTTATGGGATATTTCGGCTGTATTCTTGAATAACCCTTGGTCATGGCCGCAGTTATGGCAAAAAAACAGCTATATAAAAAACCCGCATTTAATTTATCCTGGCGATCGCTTACACCTTATTTGGGTTGACGGTAAACCGCAGTTAAGCCTTAAAAAACAACTTAAATTGTCACCAGAGATGCGCGTAGTACGCCAGCCTATTACTTCGTTGCCTGGTTATTTAATGTTGGCGTATGTGGCTCAAGATAAATTGATCAGTGCTGATGCGGTGACAACCCAACCGCAAATTCTGGGAACCAGTGAAGAGCGCGGCTATCTTTCTGTTGGTGATGTGCTGTGGGCTGATCAGTCATTGGTTCCGACCAGTCAGTGGCGAGTATATCGCTTAGAACAAGATTTTGATCGTGACGACAGTGCTAATGAAACGGCTAACTCTGCCATTAAAGCGACTATATCAACCTTGAAAGAGATTGCAGATGTCACTGTTATTGCAAGTGATGGTGAGATGAGTCAGTTGAAAGTGGATGACTTTCAGCAAGAAATTATTCCCAATGATATTTTATTACCTTTATTAGGCATTGATGGTCAAGCGGATCTGTCATTTTCGCCAACTACGCCGCCCGCGTCGTTATCTGCGACCGTGTTAGGCCAAATAAGTGGCTACAGTTATATTTCAAATTATGATGTGGTGGTATTGGATCGTGGTCATCTTGATGGCATGGTTGCAGGACAAGTGTTTGAGTTGTTTAAGCAAGGGGCTCAGGTACAAGGTAAAAAAGGTCAATATCATTATAAAAATAGCACCTTATTAACGGAGAGTACTCAACTTGGCACCATCGCTGTTGCACAAGCGATGGTATTACGTCCTTATGAGTATTTTAGTTTGGCGGTGGTGCTTAATAATCAGCAACCGTTTAAACCTGGCGTGGTTGCTCAAGCCCCACGTTTGTAATGGTTATGACAGAAACTGAGCTTATTGCATGGTTACAACTTGCGGCTGTCCCTTCATTAGGTGGCAGCCGCATTCAGCGCTTGCTTACTTATGCGACGCCGTCGCAATTGGTAACAATGACAACTGAGCAATTACAGCAATGTGGTTTAACGACGAAACAAATACAGGCGTTTTTGCACCCCAATCCATCGCGGTTACAGTTAGCATTACAATGGCAACAAGTTCCGCACCAGCACATTTTGACCCTCGACTCCCCCCATTATCCTCATTTATTAAAACAAATTTCCTCTCCCCCCCCATTATTATTTGTTCGTGGCGATCTTTGTTGTCTCGGTGCGCCACAAATTGCGGTGATTGGTAGTCGGTCGGCATCGATCGATGGTCGTGAATCGGCGTTCCATTTTTCAAAAGCATTAGCGACTAATAATTATGTCGTGACCAGTGGTTTAGCGTTAGGGATTGATGGTCAAGCACATCAAGGTGCGTTGCAGGCGGGAGGGTTAACCATTGCCGTATTAGGTTCTGGGCTTGATCAAATTTATCCTGCGCGACACCGTTCTTTGGCTGCCAGTATTGCAGAGCAAGGGGCGTTGGTGTCCGAGTTTTGGCCTGATGAGCAACCTCGCCCGCAAAATTTTCCACGACGTAATCGCATCATTAGCGGCTTATCTACGGGAGTGTTGGTGATTGAAGCCGCGCAAAAAAGTGGATCATTGATAACAGCACGTTATGCGTTAGAACAAGGACGAGAGGTTTTTGCGTTGCCCGGTTCGATTCATAATCCTGCCAGCCGTGGTTGTAATGCGCTGATTAAATCAGGTGCTAAACTGGTAGAAAGTCCGGCTGATATTTACGAAGAGGTAGGAAGTCTGACAGAATGTGCAATAAGTAATCAAATAGGTGTGCCTTTAGCAACGAAGGAAAATGAAGAATTGCCATTTCCCGCACTGTTGGCTAACGTAGGCACCGAAGCAACACCCGTAGATGTCGTTGCTGAACGCTGTAAACAACCCATCCACCAAATTTTACCGCAATTATTAGAATTAGAACTGTCTGGTTGGGTGACTGCAGTGCCCGGTGGTTATATCAGAACGAGGAGGGGCTAGTTATGATGGATATTCTTATGTATCTATTTGAAACCTATATTCAAAGCGAAGCAGAGTTGTTAGTCGATCAAGATGAACTCTCTGAAGAGCTTTTACGTGCAGGTTTTCATCAGGATGATATTTACAAGTCATTAGAGTGGCTTGAAAAACTGGCTGCTTTACAAGAAACAGAACACACACCGTATGTTAACCATAGTGCGATAACATCGATGCGCATCTATACCGACAATGAAATGTTGCGAATGGATACGGCTTGTCGTGGTTTTCTACTTTATCTTGAGCAAATTGATGTATTAAATATTGATACTCGCGAAATGGTCATTGATCGCGTAATGGAACTCGATACTCAAGAATTTATGCTTGATGATTTGAAGTGGATTATTCTGATGGTGTTGTTTAATGCGCCAGGAAACGAAGCGGCTTATGATCAAGTAGAAGAATTATTATATGGCGCAGAAGATGGAGTTCTACATTAATAATGACAACTGATAGTGATCCATTGTTTGCTGCCCATGAACAGGCGTTACAGCATCAATCATGCCCACAATGTAGTGCTGATTTAGTGATGCGTTTTGGTAAGCATGGGCCATTTTTAGGCTGTGATCATTACCCTGAGTGTGATTATATTCAACCACTCAAACAAAATGATGGTCACATTGTTAAACAGCTCGATGTGCCCTGCCCTGAATGCGCTCAACCATTGGTATTACGCCAAGGTCGTTATGGTATGTTTATTGGGTGTTCGGCATACCCTGAGTGCCATTACCTCGCATCACCAGAAAAAAAACCGCAACAAACACATATTGATTGTCCTGAGTGTCATCAAGGTCACTTAGTTGAACGTAAATCACGTTATGGCAAACTGTTTTATGCGTGTGATAAATATCCACAATGCCGCTTTGCGGTCAACAATAAGCCTGTTGTTGGCGTTTGTCAGCAGTGTGGTTTTGGGTTGTTGATAGAAAAGAAATTAGCGAGTGGCATTAAATTACAATGTGCTGATCGTAAATGTAATGCTTATCAGGATACTGAAAAATAGCGATAATATTGAATAATATCAATAAGCCTGCATTACGATGCAGGCTTTTTTGTTTGCGGTATTTAGCGTGGTAATGTCGGAAAATCTTGTGGTGATAATTGCTGCCCTAACAATATTAATTGGTATTGCAGTTGTTCGGGTGTTGCAGCGCAAATATTGATATGCCCCATTTTCCGGCCAGCTCGTTTTTCTTTGCCATACCAATGCACATGACAGTTTTCTAAAGCCAATACCGCCCTCGGTACGTTATCTTGTCCTAAAATATTGAGCATGGCGCTTGGACGAATAAGCTCGGTGCCACCTAATGGCAAGTCACAAACCGCACGAAGATGGTTTTCAAACTGACACGTTTGTGCCCCTTGTTGCGTCCAATGGCCTGAGTTATGAACGCGAGGTGCAATTTCATTGACCAATAAATCACCATTAACTTCAAAAAACTCTAAAGCTAATACGCCAATATAATTAAGTTGTTCAGCAACCGCGGTAAACATCTGTTGCGCTTGTTGTTGCAGTGTGGTGTCACCAACAATGGCTGTTGAAAGGCTGAGTACGCCATCAGTGTGTACATTTTCACTGAGGGTATAGGTTTTAATCTCACCTATAGCATTACGAACCCCAATTAAAGACACTTCGCGATCAAAACCTATCCATTTTTCGGCCACAATCGCCTGGTTATTGGTTACAGCAATGCAGTGCACCATTTCGTTCCATACTGATTCAATTTGATCGTGAGTTTTTAAGCGCCATTGGCCTTTGCCGTCATAACCGCCTAAAGCACTTTTTAGCACTATAGGTAGGCCTAAGGTCGTGATAGCGGTATCGAGATCTGCACGAGTATTAATAACAAAATAGGGCGCATTGGCAACGTTGGCATGATCTAATAATGTTTTTTCGATACGACGATCGCCACCGACCTTGATGGCATCTGGATGAGGCTTAAATTTACCACTTGCGGCGCAGAGCGATAAAATATCTGAGGGTATATGTTCAAATTCAGCAGTGATCACATCGACAGTAGCAATGGCTTCAATCAGTGAGAGTGATTGGCGTTGTTGAGTCAGTGGGTGTACAACATTAGCACTAACAACATCATAGGCGATGACAGTAATATTTAATGGTGCACCAGCTAACGCCATCATTCGTGCTAACTGCCCAGCACCCAGTACTAATACTTGATTCATTACGCATCCTCAGTAGGATTTGGGTTATCAAGTACGGTATCTGTTTGTTGTTGTCGGAACGCTTCCACTGCGGCTAAAACTTCGGGGTTATGCGTGGCAATTATTTGGGCAGCTAATAATCCTGCATTCGCAGCACCCGCTTCACCAATCGCGAGCGTGCCAACTGCAATCCCTTTTGGCATTTGTACTATCGACAGCAATGAATCCATGCCCTTTAAAGCGCGAGATTGAACGGGAACGCCTAGCACTGGCAAACTGGTAAAAGCGGCAGTCATACCGGGTAAATGTGCCGCACCGCCAGCACCAGCAATAATGACACTAATACCACGGCTACGTGCTGTTTCAGCGTATTCCGCTAATAGGTGAGGAGTTCGGTGGGCTGAAACCACTTTAGTTTCGTAGGCAACATTGAAGCGTTCTAGCATTTCCGCTGCATGTTGCATGGTTGGCCAATCAGATTTTGATCCCATGATAATTCCAACTTTCATTCCAATCTCCTATAGGTAATGAACAACTAAAGTGTAACTTACGCCATTATACGGTGATTTAGCGCAAAGGAAAACGTTTGCGTTGGTAAAGTTACGCTATGATTAACCATCAATGGTGTTGTTACGCATGTGTCGGTATGATGATTACCATAACTAAAAATAAAATATCAGCTGAATAAAAACAGGGGAATTTGTGGCAAATATTACACAAGTCGTTACAGCACTAAAGCAAGGTCAAGTGATTGGTTACCCAACAGAAGCTGTGTTTGGTGTCGGTTGTGATCCTGATAATCAACAGGCTGTTAATAAACTATTGGCATTGAAACAACGGCCAATGGAAAAAGGTTTGATCTTAATTGCCGCTGATTATGAGCAGTTATTGCCGTATATCGATGATAGCCAATTAACACCGCAACAAAAACAAGCGGTGTTAGCCTCATGGCCAGGGCCTGTTACGTGGGTAATGCCAACTAAAGCCAATGTTCCTGTTTTTTTAACGGGCCAGTTTTCGACCATCGCAGTTCGAGTGACCGCGCATCCGTTAGTTCAACAACTTTGTCGTGAATTTGGTAAACCGATAACCTCAACCAGTGCTAATTTAACCGGACTTGAGCCGGGGCGTACAGTGGCTGATGTAGAACAACAGCTAGGGGATAAACTAGCTGCAATATTGAATGGTGAGACGGGAGGACGCAATAATCCTTCTGAAATTCGTGATGCCCAAACGGGTAATATTTTCCGTCAGGGGTAATCCATGATTGATCGTAACCAGATAGATCTAAATAAAACTGCCGTAAAAACTTTTTTGCTTCAACTTCAAGACACTATTTGTCAGGCTTTGGCACAACAAGATGGCGGTGCTGAGTTTGAACAAGATCAATGGCAGCGCGAACAAGGTGGTGGTGGTCGTAGTCGTGTATTACACAATGGGGCGGTATTTGAGCAAGCTGGGGTTAATTTCTCTCATGTTTATGGTGATGAGATGCCAGCTTCTGCAACCGCTCATCGTCCAGAACTTGCGGGACGACGGTTTGAAGCCATGGGGGTATCATTAGTGATTCATCCTCATAATCCTTATGTGCCGACATCCCATGCTAATGTGCGATTTTTTATCGCAGAAAAAGACGGTGAAGCGCCGGTGTGGTGGTTTGGTGGTGGGTTTGATTTAACGCCTTTTTATCCGTTTGATGATGATTGTCAGCATTGGCATGATACTGCGAAAGCGATCTGTGCGCCGTTTGGTGATGATGTTTATTCACAGCATAAAGCATGGTGTGATAAATATTTCTTTTTACCCCATCGTGATGAAACGCGAGGTATTGGGGGGCTGTTTTTTGATGATCTCAACCTATGGGGCTTTGAAAAATGCTTTGCTTATACTCAAGCGGTTGGTCATGGTTTTATTGATGCTTATATACCGATTGTTGCTCAACGGTATGGGTTACCTTATGGTGAACGTGAGCGTGAATTTCAGCTTTACCGTCGTGGGCGCTATGTTGAATTTAACTTAGTCTATGATCGTGGCACTCTGTTTGGTTTGCAAAGTGGTGGTCGTACTGAATCTATTTTAATGTCGATGCCACCTTTAGCGCGTTGGGAATATTGTTATCAACCCCTGCCAGATTCGGCAGAAGCACGTTTGAGTTGTGATTACCTTCACCCTCGAGAATGGTAAATTGGCAGCAGCAATGTTTGGCAGTAATTTCATCCAGTGGTAGGGTCGATATATCGGCCCTTTTATTTGAGTAATGGACTATGGACAAATATATCGTGGTGGGCAATCCCATCAATCACAGTAAATCTCCTTTCATTCATACCCTTTTTGCCCGTCAAACCAGCCAGAAGATGGAATATTGTAGTCAGCTAGTGGCACTCGATGGCTTTGTAACTGCAATGGATGCTTTTTTTGCCGATGGTGGTAAAGGCTGTAATATTACAGTGCCTTTTAAAGAACAAGCCTTTGAGTACGCGACCCAACTTACGCAACGGGCTCAATTAGCGGGTGCAGTAAATACGTTAAAACGCCTCGATGATGGCGGTATATTAGGTGATAACACCGATGGTGAAGGCTTGGTGCAGGATTTATTGCAACAACAGGTCGCACTGAAAGATAAACGTATTTTATTAATCGGTGCTGGCGGTGCTGCGCGAGGGGTGATTTTACCTTTATTAGCTCAGCAGCCACAGACACTCATTATCACTAATCGAACGTTGACCAAAGCCCAACAGTTAGCCGCACTATTTACCGAATATGGTGATATTGAAGCGTTATCTTTTGATGCTTTAGGTGAGCAGAGTTTTGACGTGATCATTAATTCAACTTCAGCGAGTCTGAGTGGTCATGTTCCTGCCGTGCCAACAGCTGTTATCGGTCAACATACCTGTTGTTATGACATGGTCTACGGTTCAAGTGTGACGGCATTTAATCTCTGGGCGCAACAATACAATGCGCTTAAAACGATTGACGGTTTAGGAATGTTAGTCGGACAAGCCGCAGAAAGTTTTATGCTATGGCGAGGATTACGCCCAGGGGCTAAACAAGTACAACGTGAATTAAGACGCCTTTTACAAGAGTAAAATTACATGAACCAAAATATATTATTTGCTGATATTCAAACTTGGCATTCAGATCAGCAAGCTATTCACTTTCCAGCCCAGCAAGGTGGCGCACTGATCAATTGTTGGTTGCCATTATCATGGTTACAACAGCAAAGTGAATGCGCATTATCAACACCAGAAGCTATTATCACGACTTTTATTGAATATCGATTTGATATTGAAGATATTGCTGAAGCCATGATTGAGGATGAAGATTTTAATGATAATGGCGATATTGTTATTAAATAAATAGCATCACCACGACCAGGTATAATTATTGGCTAAGGTATTCATCCTTTAATTGAACATAATTAGTTGCTGATTGAGTTAATGACATTAATTCTTGTTCTGTCAGAGGCCGGATTTGTTTAACAGGACTTCCTATATAAAGGAAGCCAGAACAAAGCCGTTTCTTTGGTGGAACTAAACTTCCCGCTCCAATAATGACATCATGTTCAATAATGGCACCATCTAAAATAATGGTTCCCATACCTACTAAGACACGATCTTCAATCTTACAGCCATGCAACATCGCTTTATGACCCACAGTTACATCATTACCTATAATAAGTGGATATCCATCAGGGTTTGTAGTGCTAACTCGACTAACGTGCAGAATGGAACCATCTTGAATATTACTGCGTTGGCCAATATGAATGTGATTAACATCCCCACGCGCAACAACCAAAGGCCACAAACTACTGTCTGTTCCAATGTTAACCTTACCAATAATGACTGCTGTGATATCTATATAGACATTATCGGCTAGCTGTGGCGTGTGATTTTGGTAATGGCGAAGAGCAAATGTCATAACAATGCTTAATTAGTCAAATTATGGTTTTACCATAACTAATATTTCGAGTGATTAACAACCAAAAAAGTAGCGGTTGATCGTTATTTGGACGTTCGGGAAAATATGACAAATTTATTGTACTTTAGCCCTTGCTAATGTGATCGAACTCTCTATACTACGACCTCACTGACACGGAGCAAGCCATTGGCTAGCAACGAAATCAGTATTGTTCTTTAACAATTTGACCATGCAATCTGTGTGGGCACTCGTTGAATAGTTAAGTCGAAAGATTTATCAATGAACTGAGTGACCAATACAAAATAACGTAAGTTGTTTTGGCACAGTCAATTCA
>NZ_PYLV01000032.1:0-36184 GCF_003025475.1 Photobacterium sp. NCIMB 13483 | reverse complement strand
AAATTAGCAGCATCGTGCTTGAATGCGACTGAATAAGTTGTTCGAGCTTTTTTCATTATGTACACCATTTTGATATTAAGAGTATTTTATCCTATTTAGGTGTACAAGTTCATTAAGCCACAACATATCTTCAATTTTTAGAATAAATTAACAAAGCAATGTTTTGATAGAGAATTAGGGTGTCAATATTAAGTTAGAGTTTGTTAGTTTTGATAATTATGATCTTAGGGCAAATGAAGCTGATGCGAAATTTCCTATTCCTTATTTAGACTCAGTATCTTGTTTTTATACTAAACTTTTAGCAAATGCGGATAGAAAATTAATACCTCCCTTTAAAGATATTTTTGACATATTAGCAATGTATAAAGAATGGGGAACTATTCCACTATTAGCGATTGAACTAGCTGAAAGTCACTATGGTAAAAAAGTTATTGTGCCTGATCTAATTATAGCTTTAGAAGACATCATAAAAAATCCTGATGCTTATCTTCAGTCTACTAAAAATGTTAAAATGAAAGCTCCTTGGGATAATGAGATTGTTTTTGAATTACCTCAAAAATTATTAGAAGAGTTAAGGTAAATTTATCTATCCCATTTGTACTATTTTAAGACCCTGTAAATAATTCTGTGTAATTACCTTTTACAGGTGATCTTTTAAACGGTCTTCAAATTCAATAATAAAACGGTTCATCGCTGCTTTCCAATTATGAATTGGCATCGACCATTTTTTTGATGCTGAACGAATTGCCAAATAGATGACTTTTTTAGCCGAGTCATCACTTGGAAATACTTTTCGGTTTTTAATCGCTTTACGAATAACACTATTCAGTGACTCAATAGCGTTCGTTGTATAAATCGCTTTTCTGATATCCTTTGGATATCTGAAAAACGTATTTAAATTTTCCCAATTATTTATCCACGACCTTGATATTTGAGGATATTTTTCATCCCAACGTTCTGAAAAAGTATCTCGCTCCATAAGTGCTATTTCTTCAGTATCTGCCTGATAAATTCGTTTTAAATCTGCGGTCACTGCTTTGTAATCCTTCCAGGATACAAATCGTAGTGAGTTCCTTATCATGTGGACGATACAGAGTTGGATATGTGTTTCTGGATAAACAGTATTGATTGCATCAGGAAAGCCTTTAAGGCCATCTACACAAGCAATTAAGATGTCTTCAACGCCTCGGTTCTTTAATTCAGTTAAGACATTAAGCCAAAACTTAGCACCTTCATTTTCAGCGAACCACAAACCTAATAATTCTTTTTCTCCATCAAGATTAATTGCTAAAGCGAGAAAAACCGCTTTATTAATTACACGGTTATCTTGACGGATTTTAACCACAATACAGTCTAAATAAACAATGGGATAAAGACTGTCTAATGGCCTATTTTGCCATTCATTGACTTCGTCAATGACGGCGTTAGTAACTTTGGATATTAGTGTTGGTGAAATGTCTGCATTATACATTTCTTTAAATGAATCAACGATATCACGTGTTGTCATGCCTCTAGCGTAGAGACTTAGAATCTTGTCATCCATCGATGTAAAACGTGTTTGATTTTTCTTAACCAATTGTGGTTCAAAACTACCTTCACGATCTCTTGGTGTATCGAGTTCAAATTGCCCATCTTCTGTTTTTAAAGTCTTAGTTGATGAACCATTTCGATAGTTTATTGAGGTGTCTTTCTGATTTTTTTCATAACCCAAATGTTCATCAAGTTCTGCATTAAGAGCAGCTTCAACTGTGATTTTAGTGAGCATTTGGCTGAAATCGAGGAGATCTTGATGAGATTTCAAACCTTTTGCAGCTTCCTTTGCAAAGGCTTCAAGTTCTTGCTTGGTCATAATTACCTATCCTTAATATGATTAAGTTAATGATAGGCAATTACACAGATTTTGGGACAGGGTCTATTTTAAAAAGCCGCTAATTAAGCGGCTTTTTTATTAACTAATAAAATAGTAGGGTGTCAGCATTTATATGTATTTTATTGTTAACTTATCGTTTCTATAAATTTATTCTGCTCTCCAATAAACTTACCTGAAAAGGATTTGGGATGGCGAGAAGATAGCTGAAGTAAATAAAATTAATCATATGAATATTTAGTTATCGCCCCTTGTGAGTTTTTTCTCTAAAGACGTTTTATAGTACCAATTTAATACTTTTATTTTGTTGTTTATATGAGCAAATAAAAAACGGCCACCCAAAGGCAGCCGTTAGTTTTATATATATCAACAATCAGTCTTAACGAAGATCATCAGTAACAGCAAGTACTGCTGCTAGGGTGTCGTGACCAAAGCCAATACTACGCTCTGGAGACCAGCCGTATAGGCTATCTGGCTGATTGTTATGATCTTTAAATGGCATTTCAACAGTGTAAGACAAGCAGTTAAATTGCTCGCCCACCCAGTTTGATGCCACTGTTAAGTTAGCTTCGCCTGGTTTATCTTTGCCGTAGCCGTGTTCGTCTTGGAATTCTGGCGTTACTGTTAATAGCGCTTGTTTGAATTTATTTTCAAGGTTTTCAAGGCGCGCATCGTATGATGGAATGCCTTCAGAACCAGCAACGAAGTTAAATGGGATCGCCTCATCGCCGTGAATATCAAGGAACATATCTACGCCAGTTGCTAGCATTTTTTCACGTACATAGAAAACTTCAGGGCTGTTTTCTAATGATGGTGTTTGCCACTCACGGTTAAGGTTCACACCGATTGCATTTAAGCGTAGGTGACCACGTGCGCTGCCATCTGGGTTCATGTTAGGCACAACATAGAATACCGCTTTATTTAATAGGGCACGGCCAACAGTGTCAGTTTCATCTAACAAGCGTTGTACTAAGCCTTCAACAAACCATTCTGCCATGGTTTCACCTGGGTGCTGACGTGCAATAACCCAGATTTTTTTCTTTGGTGCTTCTTCGCTATCTGCGGCGTGTTCATCACCGATCACTAATAGGCTTACATCGCGATTATCAAGCGTATGACCTAATGTTTCTAGGCGGCAGTTGTAATGGCTTTGTGCAAGGTGCAATAGATCTTGATGACGATCGTAGCTGTACGGTGCAAAGTAAGCGAAGTACATTGATTCATTTTCAGGAATAACAGTGAACGTTAAGTTGTCACCATCAAACTCAGAAGGGATACGGAACCACTCTTCACGATCATAAGAGGCCACAACATCATAGCCATTCCAACCTTCAGGGTAGGCTGAGTTAGCTAGATCTAATAACGTAATAGTATGAGGCTGTTGAGCTTCTGATTCTAAACGGAAGTGAAACCACTGATGAAGTTCAGATTGGTTATCGTTAGGAATACTGAGTTGAATGTCGTCTTTGCTCTCTGCTTTAACAACATTGATGCTACCGCTTTCGAAGTTACTGAAAATTTTCATGAGGGTTACTCGTTATCTTTATAAGTATTGAATTAGGCTATCACAAACAACCACAATCGATAATGATTTTTGTTCATCAAAATAAGGTTTCATTGTTAGGTTGAGTGAATAATCATCAATGGCGCTGTGTGGTGTGATACATCGATAAAGATTGTGGTGATAAGTTGATTTTAAAAAATGCATAGATTGTATTAAAACAGCTATTAAAGAACATTGATGTGATTAAGTTGGCTTTTGCAGTGATAACTTATGCACTGGTGGTTGCTAGAGTTCATTTTGTGCTGCTGGTGATTTTGAAAACCATGTGTTATTGATATTAGCTTTAAACATGTGTGTGGTAGCTACACCAAATGAAAACCTTTCACCAACAGATCATTAAGCACATGCGTTTATTTCATGTGCTGCGTATTATTATCGCTTGTATCATTGCTTTTTCTATCGATATTATTTTTAAATTACCCTATGGCACATGGGCGCCAATTACTATTATTGTGGTGATGTCGGCCAAGTATTCAGGTGAAGTGTCAGATAAAGCCAGTCAACGAATACTTGGTACCACTATTGGGGCAATTTTAGGCCTGTCGTTGTATTTTTTTCCTGTCGATAATGTTTATTGGCATTATGGTTCATTGATTGTAATGCTCTGTGTGTCGCTGTACTTTACTTTAGGAAAATATTCTTACAGTGCGATTTTAACTTCGGTGACATTGGTGCTGGTTGCGGGTAGTGGTCCTGGCGATTTACATATTGCATTATGGCGTACGACCAATGTGTTATGGGGTGGATTAGTGGCGATTATTGCGAGTCAATATTTGTTTCCGGCTAAAGCGACCGATCATTTCAAATTAGTGTGTGGTGATTTTTTGCGTGTGTTTCATCAAAACTATTCTGAGCATAATGCACTGGTTAATAGTGATGATGCTTACCGCGAAATACCGTTATCTCAGTTACGCCAAACATTAAATAAGATCACGTCATTAGAATCGAGTATTGGTCATGAAACACCGGCAATGAAACAGCCAGTTAAAAAGGCAATTGCTTGTCAGGTGAGGATGTTCAATTTATTAGAAAATATTATTCAGACACAATGGCGACATCAATACAGCAAAGAAAAAGTACAAGAAATACGGGCTTTATCACAAGCAAAAGAGCAGTTATCGCTGATGTGTAAACAATGTGGTGAAGATTTATTATCACCTCAAAATCCATTAATGGTGATCAATAAAAGTCAGCTTGAGATATTGGCGTTATATCCCAAATTAGCCCCAAGTGCAGATAGCCGAACCGATATTAGTTATTACGGCTATTTGTGGCTTAATCGAGAATTGGCACGTCAGGTTGCTGAGCTTTCCGAATGGTTGTGCCAATTTGAAACGATTAAAAATGATGCACAGTAATGGCTATTTCATCGCTGAATAATAAGCAGCAATATCTGCTATATCTTGTGTGTTGAGGTTTTGTAATTGACCTTTCATCATGGTTGCCATTGGGCCAATACGCATATCATTAGTATAAGCCAGCATTGCATCATACAGGTATTGCGGTTGTTGGCCTGCAAGGTTGGGGTAAGTCGGTTGCGGTGCAATACCATTGCTACCATGGCAGAAACGGCAACTTGGGGTTTTAATTTCCCCTTTGCTGGCATCACCTTTTGGCATTGCGTAAGCGTTAGTGCTCATTGCGCTAATAAGTAATATAGTGGTTGTTAGGGTGCGAAAACCGTTAAATAGGTATGTCATTATAAGCCATTCGTTGTAAACATTATGATTGTTAGTACAAAACGATACCATAACTAATCAATGACTTAATCTGTATTTTAAGGTAAATAGTGTAACAATAAATGTCATAGAAAATTACAATCTATACCTTGGTGTTGATTATAATATTAGCTGTCAGGGTTATTACGTACACGAATAAAGCGTGCAAAACGAGGGATCCCACGGTCGGTATAGCCGTTGTAGCGATATTGAATGGTAGTGCCTATTGCTGGTGGAGACAGGCGCTGTTGGTCGTTAAAACCTGATCCTATTTTAAAGGTGTTATTGGTGGCTGTTTTTACCCACACTGAGCCCATCATGCCTTGATATTTACCATTGCCTTCTTCATAGCCAATAATGATCGCTTCTGCATCATGATGATTTTTGAGTTTTAGTAGATGCTCAGTGCGACCGAAAGTGTAGTTATTGGATTTATGGTGCAGCATTAAGCCTTCACCATCATTACTGCTAATAATATCGAGCCATTGCACTAAGATTGCTAAATTATCGAGTGACTTGTGCTCAACCCATTGTAAATGTTTTAGTGGTTGGTTGTTTTGATCTCGTTGTTGCTCTATTAATGCTTGTAATTGGCGATAACGATCGCTAAATGGCGCGCTGTTATGGGGCAGATCAAACGCCATATAATTGACTTTTTTCCATGCTAAATTATCAGGCTCATTATCAAGTACAATACGCGTTAATGCTTGAAACTGGCCGCGTTCAATCCACAGTTCGCCATCTAATGGTGTGCTCGGAAAGTTGGCATAAAACCATGTTGGTGCATGAATAATATTGCCTGTTTTTGTCAGCAACTGTTGTCCATTCCAATAGGCGCGAATGCCGTCTAATTTTTCGCTTACCAAATAATCAGTAACAGTGAAAATGTCGTGAATTTGATTGTCATCACTATAGTGTGCTGCATTTAATTGATCGCTAGGTAAACTTTTAGCCAGCATCAGTTGTGGTTGCTCTGCTGCAAGAGGAAAACTTAATGATAGGCCAATTAAAGCTGCTATTGGGGTTAAATGCTTATTAAAACATTGAAATTTAGAACTATCATGACAATGTGACAGCGGCTGATATTGTAATAAAGGCATGATATGTATTCCTAGTAAGCACAAGAGGTATAACAGTAAATAAATGCCATTAATGGGTAAATTATAATGATCTATTTTTGGTGATGTTTGTGCTGATGTTAGAGTTACGTAATGTGAATTAAGTTACAGTTACATGATTTATGTGCCAAAGGTGCTAAATAGGAATGTATTATGTGAGTGTTAATTATGGCTAAAATGATAAAAAAAGTAACTTATTAACTGTGTTTATCGACAAGCTAAGGTAAAATTCTGTCACTATCGAACTCTTTATGTGGTCTTTGTTGTAATGCAGTCTTCTTTGTCTCGCTTTTTTATTCGTGTTAATCAGTTCCTTGTTTCTAAAAATATCACTCTTTCTTTTCATTGCTATTTTATTCATGCAATGAGCTTTATGGCGCTAGGTTTATTTTCATCACTATTGATTGGCTCTATTTTAAATACGATTGGGATTAAATTTTCGATCCCACTATTAAGTGATGTCTTGTGGCCAATAGCAAAGCAAATGACAGGGCCTGCTATTGGTGTGGCTATTGCTTATGCATTAAAAGCGCCGCCATTAGTTTTGTTTTCATCAACCATTGCTGGTGCTGCGGGGGCGGCAATGGGGGGACCTGTTGGGGCTTATGTCGCCAGTATTTGCGCTACCGAATGCGGTAAATTGGTCGCAGGTGAAACTAGAGTTGATATTTTAGTGACGCCAGCAGTAACGGTATTAGTTGGCGTTATGGTTGGTAGTTGGATTGGTCCATTAGTGGGAGCGGTGATGACCCAGTTTGGACAATTGATTATGTCTACCACTCAATTACAACCATTATTGATGGGCGCATTAGTCGCGGTATTAATGGGCATGGCATTAACTTTACCTATTAGTAGTGCTGCAATTGCAATCATGTTGAGTTTAAACGGTTTAGCTGCGGGGGCGGCGACAGTAGGTTGTGCTGCACAAATGGTAGGTTTTGCAGTTATGAGTTATCGCGTTAATGGTTGGGCGGGTATTTTTGCTCAAGGACTCGGTACTTCGATGCTACAAATGCCAAATATTGTTAAGAATTATAAAATTTGGATCCCTCCGATTGTGGCTTCTGCAATACTTGGTCCCATTGCGACTGTTGTGTTTCACATGGAAAATACGCCACTTGGCGCTGGAATGGGGACATCAGGATTAGTCGGGCAGATTCAAACAGTAATCGCAATGGAACAGCCAGGAGTGAGTAGTGGTTATATTTACGGATTAATTGTATTAATGCATTTTATTCTACCTGCGTTAATCACTGCTATTGTGGCATATATTATGCGTTGCCAAGGTTGGATTAAAGACAGTGATATGGTATTAAAATTAGGCTAATTGTAGCGGTGAGTCATAACTAATATTCTTGTTCGTGATGTTGTTGATTAACGTTTCGCTAAGGTTGTGATTTGTTGTTCTGCACATCTAAAAAAAGCATCGGCTTGGCGTTGACTAGCGATAAAAGCCAGAGGATTCAGTCCTTTAATATGTAATTTTGTACGGTAACTGTGTGCTTTGAATGCTTCGGTAAATTGTTGTGGGCTGATATTGTTAGCATCATTGGCAATTGTGGTGGTATAGATGACGGTTTGGTCGTCTATACGCTTAAATAAATTGTGATCAACAATATAATTAAGTTTTTGATTTTGTTCGATGTTATCAATTGAGTGTTGGGTTAGTTCACCTCTGGATGGGGCTTGCAGATCGTTAAGGTGGTAAATTTTAACGTCATAGTGATTATTTTTATTGGTCGACATGGTTAACACAATATTATCTTGCAGCCGTTGTTCTTTTACGGTGAGTGTGCAATGTGTCTCGGTTTGGCTATAGGTTGAGTTTTCAAGCAAAGGTATTGAAAATGCCGACACAGCTAAAAAAAAGAGTGGTGTGATCATAAAAAAATACCTTTGGTTATTTTGTGAATTAAAACCGACTAAATTAATCCTAGTTTGGTTGGCTTGTTTTTATTGAATAATCTCACAAGATATTATGGTTGAAACACATTCTTAATATTGAGAATCAACCGATAAATCATCTGAATTTATTAATTATTAACGTGTTTTTCCTAAGACATAACATTATTTGATAGAGAGTTAACAATTTATAATCAGTAAAATGTTAATCTCATCAATAATTAAAAGTATTAGTTGTTCTTAATCCGAAAAATAAAATGGAGAAAGTGATTATGTCTACTACAACAAGCAAAAACCCTTTGTTATTCTCTCTTTTAGCGCTTATTGCTGGTGGTGTTATCGGCTGTGGTGTTGGAATGAAAATAGAAAAAAGCGCAAGTGCTCCGAACTTATTGACTTGTCAGCAGCAAGTACAAGCTCAAACGGAACAAATTAAAAAGAGTGAACAGCAATATCAATTATTGGTAGCAAGTAATGAGAAACAAAGTCATCAATTAGAGCAGACAATAAAAGATCTAACTGTAATGACAGAATTAGTGGATAAGCAAAAAAAGGAGTTTTCAGCTCAGTTAGCATTGCTTACACAGAAAAAACAAAAATTAGTGGCAACCAAACAAAAGTTAGAAGTGACGAAAAAGAAATTAGATACTGAAGTGGTAAAATTACAAACTACCACCACCAAGCAACAAGTGGTGATTGATAAATCTCAGCAGTATTTTAAACGCCAAGCAGAAATGCAGGCTAATGTTAAAGCAACCCAAGCTAATATTACAGAGTTAAAACAAGCGGCAAAAGGCTTTAAAAAAGCCTGTGATGAGTTTAAGTCAGGTAATAGTTGGAATTGGGTTTCACAAAAAGATTGCGATAATTATGATCAGCAATTGGGATTATTAAAAGATAAACAAGCATTATTAGGTGCTCAACAGCAGGCACTAGCTGTTATTAATGCTGAAATTGGTAAGAAATAAATTGAGTTTGGGTAATTGATAATAAAAGTAGCTGCCATGACAGCTACTTTTATTGTTATTCGTGATTATTTATATTGTGATCAATAGGGCGGGCAAGAGAGGTAGGAAAACCCCGCTCTGCGGCTAATTTTTCAGCATACGTAACAACATCGTGTAGGCTTAATTGTTGAGATACTGGAAATTCATTTTCACGGGTTTGCAGTGTCGGTTGTGGAATTAAATCTAAAGCGGCTAGCTGATCAACAATAGCATCAGCAACAGATAATGCAGATGATGCTTTCACTATTTCAGAACGCGCATAACGTTGATGTGAATAAGAAACATCGGCCGCGCGTAATGTTGGATCATTGCCTGGAATTTGTTGCGCGCCAAATAATGGTTTCCCACCGACAGTTGCTTGTTCAAATTTACCGACAAACTGCGCCATATGATTAATTGCGCGCTGAGTGCGTTGTTCAATCTCTGGTTGTGACCAATGTTGCTGCAATTTCTCTTTAAAAGACGCATCTAATTGTGGCTGAGCACTGGTTGCATTTGATGACACTAATCCATTTTTAAATAGTGTAATGTCTTGTGTCATACCATGCAGTTGAAAATAGCCATCAGGGTATGGGGTTAATTGTGCCATACCATTAGGGGTGCCACGCTCACCATGGAAAATGACTTCTGGCCACTGAGCATCACATTGTGACCAGTGAGTAATATAAGCAGCTTTAAATTCAACCATGCGTTGACGTGGAATATGCGCTAAGTCATCAATGGTTCCTGTACGGTAACCGCCAGCATTTACTAAATAATCAACATTAACTTGGTGTTGTTGATTAGTTGAATTTTGATAGTTAACTTGCCAACCTGTGCCTTGTTCTCGTTCAGCTAAAGAGATCACTTTGCTATTAGTATGTACATGGCATTGTGTCAGTTTGTCTAATGCTAAAGTCAAGGTTGCAGCAATTCTAAAGACACTTAAACCATATTCTTGCACCATGACTACGGGGAATTTGAATTGATCTAAATTAATCGATTTAGCGACAGGGATCATCCATTGATCTGGCGTTAGCGGATGTTCAGGATTAGCTTGTAATGCAAGAGACTCTAAGTCATGGCGTTGATACAATTTAAAGTAATCTTTTGGCTCACCAAGAACACGGTTTTTAGAATCCTGCTCGACAAGTGTTTGGTAAGTTTGTTGTAATAACGTTAGGCGGGGTAATAAGTCACTGGGGTTGCCTGCATCATTACAAGGAATCGCAATAACGGTCGGTCTGATATTGGTGGTGTGACGGTAAACGCGTAACGTATCAATAGATTGCTTGAGTAACGTTATGCATTGTTGATCTGATATTTCACGATAAAGATTACCGCCTGCATGCAAGTGGCAAATTGGAGGACCATTAACTAGGCTTTTTCCTTCCTCAAAAAGTTGAACATGAATACCTTGTTCAGCTAATCGAAGTGCAATAGTTGATCCTGCTATACCACCACCAATAATACCCACAGTTGTTGGTAAATTTGAGTGGGGCAAGGATGTTATTTTACTTTTAATTAAATTCATCATACTTGAACACGTAAATCAGCTAAAAACAACAAAAGGATTTATTTAATATAGACATGCACAATAAATCCTTTGAATGGATAAGTTGAACTATTTTACGTTGTAATAAGGTAAAGAGAAATAGCAGTGAATTAAAATCCCATTAAAAGGCTATTTATAGCATTGTTATAGGATTTTTTTTGTTGATGCTATGTTTAATTCTTTATTGGTATGGCAAAATTTTTAATTTTATTGTGTTGGTTTTGTTATTTTATTTAAGTATGTTTACTGTGTTTTATAATGATGGCAGCAATATTAGTTATGTTCTTAAAAAATATTTTTTGTTTGTTTTGAATAAATATAGAAAAACAATATCCTAATAAAGCCTTTATTATCAATCATTTGTGATTTTTATCTGTTTGGGGTATTTATTTATTCTGGATTTTTATTTTTTCTTTTGCTAGATTTAATTTTGTTTTTTGAACTTAAAGATAAAAATATGGTCGTGAATTATATTTTTATGTTGAGACATCGAAAAATAGCAGTAGTAGTGGTAACAAATATAATAAAGGATAAATAATGTCTAAAATTAATCTAGTGGTTTTACCTCTTGCACTTCTTGTTTCAGGTGCAGTAAACGCAGCAACAGAAAACCCATTCTATGCGGGTGCTCGTGCTGGTGGTGTTCATTATTCTGATTTCGATGCGAAAGCAGGTGATCTACACTCAAACCCAAATCAATCTCTTTCAATCGACAAAGATGATTTTGCTGGTGGTATCTTCATGGGTTACAACGTAACACCATGGTTTGCTGTTGAAACTGGTTACACTTGGTTAGGCGAAGTTACTCTTAAGAATGATGACCATCATGACGCTGGTAAAATTGAACAGCAAGTTATCGATCTTGTTGGTAAATTCACTTACCAAGCTACAGATTCTTTAGATGTTTACACTAAAGTCGGTGGAGCATGGCAGTTCTCTCGTTACAAAGATAACAACATTTCAGACCGTGATGACAGCTTAATCGCTACAGCGGGCCTTGGTGCTGAATATCATTTCACAAAAGACCTTTCTGCTCGTGCTGAATACCAGTACTACCACGATATGGAAGTGAAGCCTGCCAATACTAAACTAAATTGGGATGCACACTACTACGGTGTGAGCCTTGTTTACGGTTGGGGTGCAGCAGCAGCTGTTGTTCCTGTCGTTGCTGAAGTTGTTGAAGCATCAACTGTTCAACTTGAGCCAATCTCTGCAGCAATGCCATTTGCATTTGATAGCAACGAGCTATCTGAGCAAGACATGCAGCGTCTTGAACCAATTGCACAGCGTCTTGTGAATTTCCCTGAGTCACAACTTGTAGTTATTGGTCACACTGATAACTCTGGTGCAGAAGCATACAACCAGAAGCTATCTGAAGAGCGTGCACTTACAGTTGCAACGTACTTAACTGAGCATTTCAACATTGACCCTAGCCGTGTATCTGCTGAAGGCCGTGGTGAACTAGATCCAGTAGCATCTAATGATACTTCTGAAGGTCGTGCTCAAAACCGTCGTGTTGATGTAACGACTCCTGGTTTTGAAATTGAACAAGCAGCTGAAGAAGCTATTGCTCAATAATATTGTTATTCAATATTAATCGATAAATAACTGTCGATACTATTACAAAAAAGCGCCTGATGGGCGCTTTTTTTATTCCTTAATCTATTGAAATTTAAATATTTAATAGTAGCTTCTGTCGGTGCTATTCTACTTCAGATTTTTATTTGTTCGTGATGTCTGCATAACAATAATAAAGTATCCTTTTTCTGACTTATGTTGAGAGTGGTATCATGGTTATTAAATAAAACAGTAACTGCTATACATAATAAATAAGCGGAGAATATTATGGCGATTTGGCAACGACCGTTTACGTTAGATCTTTTTAATCAGACCTCTAAAAATACATTAGTTGAGCACTTAGGGATTGAATACGTTGCTGTTGATGATTCATCATTGTCAGCGACGATGCCTGTTGACTCACGCACACATCAACCATTAGGTATGTTGCATGGCGGCGCCTCTGTAGTATTAGCCGAAACGTTAGGTTCATTGGCAGCAAACTTTGCCGTTAGCAGTGAATACTATTGTGTGGGCTTAGATATTAATGCGAACCATATTCGTGCGGTTCGTAGTGGTTTTGTTACTGGTAAGGCAACACCGTTACATCTTGGCGCCACTACACAAGTATGGCAGATTGAAATTCGTGATGAACGTCAGCGTTTAGTGTGTACTAGCCGTTTAACGATGGCTGTTTTGAAACATAAAAGCAGTAAATAGAATGATAGTTACTTTTTCTCAAGGCAAAATTATCGCAACGCAACATGAAGTTGTTGTTCGAATTGATGGTAATTGTCGAATAATGATGCAAGCACAAGTTGATGAATTAACATTAATTGGTGGTGCTAATGTGATCACAGCTGTCGGCAGTGGTTTGAACTGGTCTGTGAAATTAGACACTGATGAACAACTGCAACAGATCGCGACTGAAATAGGTATCGCTATCACCCAATATTAACCGATTAGCTTATTTTTATATTGAATGAGCGAATGGTGATATTTAATGCAACAGAATGATTTTATTTCTATTTACGTATGACAATGAAATGCTATTTTGGCATTATTGGCTGAGTTTGCAGATCATTGCATTCAAACTTATTCAATATTAATCACGATAAAGTAAATAGTATGTCTAATAAATATTTTGCACTGTTACCATTGGCTGTTCTTATTTCTGGTGTAGCTCAGGCTGCACCTGCTAACCCTTATTATGTTGGTGTTCGCTTAGGTGATGCTAATTACTCTCATTTTGAACAAAATAATCATGCATCTAACCTTGGTCTAAAGCAAAACGATCTTGGTGCTGGTATCTTTGCAGGTTATAACATTACGCCATGGTTTGCAGTTGAGACGGGCTATACTTGGTTAGGCGATGCACAAGTTGATCATCAAAATATTAAGCAACACGCGTTTGATTTAACAGGTAAAGCAACATGGCATGTTAATGATAGCTGGGGCTTATTCGCGAAGGCGGGTGGTAGCTACATGCTAACGGCTTACCATGGTAATGGTGTGAATGATACTGATGATCATCTTGTTGGTACAGTTGGTGCTGGTGTTGAATATCAATTAACCGATCATCTATCAACGCGCCTTGAGTACCAGTATTATCATGATTTATCATCAAAGCCTCGTGGTACTGATTTAGCGTATAACTTTGATACTAACTTCTATGGTCTAAGCCTTGTTTACAACTGGGGTGCGGCACCGGTAGTTGATACGATCGCGCCAGCAATAGCGCAAACAGTGACTATTGAACCTTCAACATTATCATTAAATTATGGTGTTAATCAGTATAAATTAACGGCGGAAAATGAGAGAGCACTACAGCCAATGGCTAAACGCTTAACTCGTTACCCAAGTGCAACGATTGTGGTAACTGGATATACCTCTAATACGGGCACAGCAGCTTATAACCAAGCATTGTCTGAAAAGCGTGCTCATGCTGTGGCATCTGAGTTAGCAAAATACGTGACAAACCCAACTCAAGTGACAGCACAAGGCATGGGTGAACAGCACCCAATCGCAACCAATGCAACAGCAGAAGGTCGTGCGCAAAACCGTCGTGTAGAAATTACATCGCCAGCATTAAAAATCGCAACAGAAGCCGCTTCTGAGCGTTAATCTGTGTTATTAAAACAGGCTGTTATTGAAGAGCCTGCTATTTAATAAAAATTGCAGTAATAAAAACAATAGTAATAAAAAGGCCAGCGATATTGAAATAAACATCGCTGGCTTTTTTATCAGATAATCTGAGTGTTAATGACTTTATTTACATGGCGCACAAATAGACTTTTTACGCAGACAAAGTGACATGATCATGCCAAATATTGCCCCTTGCGTAATAATGGCAGAACCACCGTAGCTAAAGAAAGGCAGTGGACTTCCCATTACTGGCAACACGCCACTCACCATGCCGATATTAATGAAGCTATAAAGAAAAAAGCTTAATGCAAAAGCAGCACTGACTAAACGTGCAAATGGTGACTCTGATTGATTTGCTAACCAAATCACTCTAAACGTCATAAAGGCGTAAATCCCCAATAGCAAAACGCTGCCCCAATATCCCCATTCTTCAGCAAAAGTTGAGAAAATAAAGTCAGTATGGCTTTCTGGAATAAACCCTAAATTACCTTGAGTTGCATCAGTCCAGCCTTTACCACGAATACCGCCAGAACCAATGGCAATTTTTGATTGGATGATCTGATAACCAGAACCAAGAGGATCAGATTCAGGATCAAGGAACTGTAATACACGCTTTTTCTGATAGGTTTCCATCACGAAATACCATGCTAGCGGTATAGTTACGCCTATAATACCTAAAACAGTTGAAATTAACTTCCAGCTCATACCCGCATAGTAAAGTACAAATAATGCATACAAAATAGTAAAAATAGCACCATCAAGATCGGGCTGAATGAATATAAGCCCCGCAGGAATGGCGGTTATCATCAGGCAAACCAGTACTTTTTTAAGCGTTGGGCGTCCTGCTTCTGCAATTAATACCCATGCAATCATTAATGGAACGGCAATTTTAACTAATTCTGAAGGTTGAAAGCGAATTGGACCAAGAGCTAACCAGCGTCGAGAGCCATTAGTACTGTCACCACTAACAAACACACCTAGTAAAAAAATCACAGTAATAACAAATAAATAAGGAGCATAGCGTTGGTAGGTGGCCGGAGGAATGGCGGACATTAGAATCAATACACCAACGGCGAGTATGCCTCGAACAAGGTGACGCTCAATAATAGGTACACTAAAGCTACTAGCACTCCATACAGTTAATGAACTAAATGTGATCAAAAGGAGAATTGATATACAGAGTGGTAGATCAAGATAAGGGCGGTATTTATTCATTAAGTACTACTGTAAACCACGCGTAATTGCGCATCGATGATAATTACCGCTACTTTAAAATATTATCGCTTAGCTACAAGAGATATTTTGCAAGAAAATGTATTTCTGTCGCAATGGGCGAATAAATAGACAAATTATTGTTTTAAATAGGGCTAATAATCACTGTTGTTGAGTGTTTTTTCGACAGCGTCGCAGTATTTAATACTATGCCTCACGTATAATTACTGAAAATAATACAATCGCAGTGGAGTAGAAATGGATCGTTATTACTGGGGTGTTGATTTAGGCGGTACTAAAATTGAATGCGCCATTATTGAGCGTAGCACGGATAAATGTGTAGTAAGAGAGCGCATAGCAACAGAAAGCGATCAAGGTTATGCCCATATTTTAAATCAGATTAAATTACTGATTGATAGGTGTGCTGAACAATTAGGCCAACGACCTATCACGATTGGCTTTGGCACGCCAGGCACGTTAGATCCTCATTATGGTGTGATGAAAAACTGTAATTCAACGGCGCTTAATGGCAAACCGCTTGATAAAGATCTTTCCCAGTTATTAGATGCACAAGTGGTATTGGCGAATGACGCGAATTGTTTTGCGTTAGCTGAAGCGCATTTTGGTGCGGCTAAACGTGTAAAACCGAATGCTGAAGTGGTGTTTGGTATCATCATGGGTACAGGCGTTGGATCGGGTATCGTTGTTAATGGCAAAGGCTTATATGGTTGTCATGGTATTGCCGGAGAGTGGGGACATAACGTGATTGAGCCTAATGGCGCCCTTTGTTATTGCGGTCAATCAGGGTGTTTAGAAACCGTTATTTCAGGTAAAGGTTTAGAACGGTTCTACTTTGAACAATCTGGCGTTGAATTATCATTACCAGAAATTGTGGCACGCACGGCTGATGATGAACATGCTCAAGCAACGATGGCTAGAATGTCACATTACTTTGGCATTGCTGCGGCACAGATTATTAATGTGCTTGATCCTGATGTGATTGTTATCGGTGGCGGTGTGGGCAACATTGATGCCTTATACCAACACGCTCAACAAGCAATATTACCGCATTTATTTAATGGCGAATTAAACACCCAGATTGTGAAACCAGATTTAGGTGACAGCGCAGGTGTCTTTGGTGCTGCGGCATTAGTGAAGTAAATTGTAAGTAATAATAAAAAGGCGTAATAGCAATGTCGCTATTACGCCTTTTTTAATGGGGTATTATTATACTTAGCTTGCCAATACTTGAGGCTTGCGTTGTAAACTTGCAAACAGCATATAAATAGCGGTTGCCAGTAGTACGATAAAGAAGAAATCCATCAAGCCATTTTGTTCCGCCATGAAGCTATTCGCACCAATTGGACCTAATGCAGAACCAATGCTGTAACTAAATAGCATTACTTGAGTGGCAGCTACAATGTAAGATGAATCTAAATTATCACACGCTAACGTAATCGCAATTGGGTATAACGCAAATGCTGACATACCCAATAATGCTAATGCACTGACTAGCATGATGTAATCTGACGATAAGTAGGTTAACCCCATAGCAAATACACCTAATAATGACATCAATGCCAATAATAATGTTTTACTCATGCGAATAGATAACTTACTAATAATCGGCTGAATAACCATGCCACCTAAAATAATCGCGGCCATTAACACCCCAATTTGGTTGGTTGTTAGCTCACTCTTTTTAAGCGCAAGTGGCATTAAGCCATAAATGCTACCCATTACTACACCAGAGGTAATACAGCCAATAATTGCCGGCTTGCTCAAGCGTGAAATTTGTTTTAGAGACAATATTTGATGGCCACTGCTATCAGGTTGACCTTGCTTGATCAATAATGGTGGTAAAATGGCAATTAACAGTAGTGCCATAATAACAGCAAACGGAATAAACCCTTTCACACCAAAATAACCAACAGCCAGCTGGCCTACTGTTGTGCCACCGTATAATGACGTCATATAGAAGCCAAGACGTTTAGCTCGCTCTTTTGCACTATCGCCAATCAATAACCATGATTCAACAACAACAAAAATACCCGCTACAGCAATACCCGCGACTAAACGCGCAGATAACCATAATTCTTTATATGGAAAGAAAGGTAACACAGCAACCGTTGACGCTAATAATGCAAGAAAGCTAATAAAAGCAATACGGTGACCTATTTTGGCTATAACAGGTTCAATCATTAATGATCCTATTAATAAACCAATATAATAGATACTTGCTAACCAACTGGCATAACTACTATCAATGTTAAAGTTCGCTAATGATAGCGGGATCAAGCTCATTAAGTAGCCTGAAGCAATTGCAAATACAGTTAGTCCCGCAACTGGCACCAACATGCCATTGCTTTTGTGACAAGTAGTAGTTTGTTGCACTACCGTACTCTCCACATCCAAATTCGGTTTAGGTTATCTGTCCCTTTTAATAAAGGAATACTCTTTAAGAGTCGTCAAAACTCACCTATCAGAAAAGAGAGGAGAGTTAAATAAGAGACAGCGCTGTTTAAGTTACTTTCGACTGAAAGCTGAGCGATTATTCACGTAATATAAGTGCGAGTAAAATGAGAAAAACTAATCCGAAATGATGTTTTTATTTATAATTTTATCGATATAGAAAAAATGATTAGAGGTAGGTTTAATCACATATTGTTAATAGTTATGGCAGCTGTTAAAAAGATAGGTTATTTAATGGCTTACACTTATTATTTTAATGAATAACTAGGGATGTAAACCTAAAATCATTAGTGTTGTAATTGAGTTTTAGTGGTGCTATTTCCATTATTAGTACGAAAAAAAATAATCATAACCAATAAAATTTTTTCTGATACATAGGATTTATTAGAAACATAAAAAAAGTCACTTCATCAGATATAAATTAATAAACAGATAGAAGTGACTATTAAAACTTATGTAAAAAAATATTGTTTTATTACTTAGCGCTTATTTTTAAGGTAACGCTTGCGACGTTCTTCTTTTTTCTTGATTTTTTCTTCTGTTTTACGTTCTTCAGCAATCGCAACATTGATCAGTTCTTCAGTGATCATTTCAGGATGTTCAAGCGTGATGTTACCTAAAGTACCATTACGTAATTCATTAATTAAAATCACAGAGGCTTTGTGTAAATCAACACGCCCCCCACCTTTTAGGCAGCCACGCTTACGGCCGATCTCTTCGATTAATTCAATTGCAGACTCAGGAAGATCATCGTCAAGGTTGTAACGCGCTTTGATCAAATCAGGGTAAGCTTTAATTAGGTATTCAATACTAAAGAAGCCAACATCAATATAATCCATGGCTGTATCTTTAATCGCACCTGTTGCCGCTAAACGAAAACCACTGTGCGGGTTCTCTACTTTAGGCCACAAAATCCCAGGGGTGTCAGATAGTAAAATACCATTATCTAAATTAATCCGTTGCTGCTGGCGCGTTACGGCAGGTTGGTTACCTGTAATTGCAACAGTACGACCCGCAAGGGCATTGATAATGGTTGATTTACCTACGTTAGGAATACCCATGATCATCGTACGAATTTTCTTACCCGCTTCTTCACGCTGTGGCGCAAGCTTACGGCATAAATCCATAATCTGGTTTACTTCGTTTAAGTTTTCGGTAGTGATTGCAATCGCTTTTACACCTTGTTCTTTTTCAAGGTGATTAATCCAAAGTTGGGTCATTTCAGGATCAGCTAAATCACGCTTGTTCAGTACTTTAACAACCGGTTTGCCATCATTAGTTTCACGGAATGATTTGATCAGCGGGTTTTCACTACTAAAAGGAATACGGGCATCTAGCACTTCGATGATCACATCGACTTTCGGCATTGCCTCTTCAATTTCTTTACGGGCTTTATGCATATGGCCCGGGAACCACTGAATTGTTTGACTACTCATTTGATTTTTATACTCTTTATTTTTCTAGTTAACCTGTGGCGTGCAACCAGAGGTACTAAAATTTACTGTAAACGATAACGGTGGACGGTATTTCCTATCCACACTGGTAATGCTGCGATCGCTTACATACAAATACTTATCACTGAGTTTACCATAACTGCTAGGGGATGCTTGCCCGTTAATGTATTTAGACGTTACAGCGCCGTAAGCATGGTCAGTTATTGTTCGGTAGCTTGGGTTGGTGGATAACGATAAATGCCACATGAGATAGGAGGAAAGTAATATTTCTTAATGATGTTTAGACGTTGTATTTTTTTGTTTTATAAAAGTAATCTATTAATATTTAAGTACAAAATATGATGATTATTGTTCATTAAGTTTTTTAATCTGTTATTTAGGTCAAAGAAATTATAAACCTGAGTAGATATGCTTATTCAGATTTTAATTTTGGATGTATATCACAATGGCATTAGCCCAGCCCTTGCAAAAAAGCTTCGTAAATAAACATCAGCAGCTATGGAATGACTTCCTTCGTCGTTGGCCTCGTGAAAATCTTAATCAATTAACGCTAGAAGAATATGTATCTGTTAATGACCAAGATACGTTTACTTATTGGTTAGAAACTAAGACGAGGGAATTGGGTTCTATTCAAGGCAATACGTCTGCAAAGTTTGGTATTTATAAGCGTAATGGCGAAGGAAAAGAGCAGAGTGGTATTGGTCATGGTGATGTTTATACATGGCGTACTCGTTACGGTAATAATGAGTTAGAAGCCTTTAATTACGTAAAAAAAGTATTAATCCAAATATCACAAGCCGCATATGACGGTAATTTAGCTGAAATCGACAGTATTGATTTTGCGCCTTTGATTAAATGGAAAATTGCTTTTCTTTATCAGAACCAAGATAGCCCAGTGCTGATCAATACATTTTCTAAGCCGATGTTAGAAGTGCTGACAAATAGTAATAGTAAAACATCATTTCCTAGCATGTATCAGAGACTAATTGCGGAAAAGGGCGAGCAAAATTTATTACAGTTTGGTGCTGAGTGTTGGGATAAAGCTGCTCAAAAAAGTAAAGGAATTCATCAAAAGAGTATTTTAAAAAAATTCTCCCATATTGATGTATTTAATCGAGGGGCTGAACTTTGGTCACCTGAAACAGTAACGGCTTTCTGTGATTTGATTCAGAATGCGTATGATAACAAGCTTGATGTTTTTACTATTACTAGAACGAAAGGTGCAATGATTCGTATTGGTAGAAAAGAGCTAGACGCATCTCGAGCAGAAGAGGTATTCGCAACCTTTGAGCCAATACTGCATAAAATTAATTATGAACTTCGTTACCAACATCGTGATGGCTATGAGTGCTCCACAGTTACCAACGAACTTTATTTACACACTCGTAAATCACAAAAACTGGCTGAGTTTTCACAACAGTACCCAATAACACGTAAACCTTTTTGGCCGGAGAGCTACTTCGATGATAGTGATGCTGATATTACAGATGATGACTACGAAGTGGCTGAACAAGGAGAGATCTATACGATGACGCAATTATCACCATTAAATCAAATTCTTTATGGCCCTCCAGGTACAGGTAAAACTTTTCATACTATGGATGCGGCAGTTAAAGCTGCTGAGCCTTATTTTAAGTGGGCTAATCGTGATCAGTTAAAAGTTGAGTACGAGCGATTAGTTAAAGAGAAACGTATTCGCTTTGTGACTTTTCACCAAAGTTACGGTTATGAAGAGTTCGTTGAGGGCATAAAAGCTGAAACTATTGACGGAGTAATTAACTACAAGATTGAATCTGGTGTATTTAAAAAAACAGTTGAAAGTGCACGTGCGAAGCGTGTCAGCCAGTTAGATTTATCGTCTCACTATGATTTATCCAAACGTAAAATTTGGAAGATGTCATTAGGTAATACGCAAACTGATGAAGGTGAAATGGTATTTAATGAGTGCATTGAAAATAATTACCTTCTTTTAGGCTATGGTGGAAATATTAATTTTGAAGGTTGTAATTCAACATCAAAAATTAAAGAAAAGTTTATTGAAGCGGGTTATCAATTGAAACCTCAAGATTACAACGTAACGTCAGTAAATACCTTAGTTAATAAGATGTCAGTGGGCGATATTGTTATCATTTCAGATGGGAATCATAAGTTTAAAGCGATTGCTGAAATTACTTCTAATTACTCATTTATTGATGATGATAGAGATTGGTACTTCCAAAAGAGAGATGTAAAGTGGTTAATGATTTTTGATGAAGCTCGTCCAGTTGATGAATTATTCTCATCGTCGCTTTCTCAAATGACGCTATATAATCTAAAAGATTCTGTGATCTCACGGGAGAAATTGTCTCACCTTTTAAATGAGTCTAAGCAAGAGTTAGAAGAAATTAAGAACTATGTGTTAGTTATTGATGAAATCAACCGCGGTAATATATCTAAGATCTTCGGTGAATTAATCACTCTAATTGAGCCATCAAAACGTAAAGGGGTAGAGGAAGCGTTAGAAGTTACGTTGCCATACTCAGGTGATGTATTCTCGGTACCCGATAACTTATACATCATCGGTACCATGAATACGGCTGACCGCTCTTTGGCGCTAATGGATACGGCACTGCGTCGTCGTTTTGATTTTGTTGAAATGATGCCAAAGCCTGAGTTATTCGAGAATAGAAAAATTAAAAATATCGATTTAACTCAACTATTAACCATACTCAATAAACGTATTGAAGTGCTTTATGATCGCGAGCATACCCTTGGTCATGCCTTTTTATTTCCTGTGTACAATGAGCAAGACGAAGATAATGCCTTTGGACTGCTAAAAGCTGCATTTAAAAACAAAATTATTCCATTGTTAGAAGAGTACTTCTTTGATGACTGGAATAAGATCCGTCTTGTATTGGGGGACAATCAAAAAGAAGAAGCATTGTGTTTCGTGAACAAGCAAGAAGATAGCTATGAATCTTTATTTGGTGCTAATCACGGGCTTAATATCTATGAAGATACAAAAGTAACTTTCCAGCTAGCGTCTTTTTGTGGTGATGATTCTGTATGGGATCAACCTGAAGCTTATATTGCCATTTATACCAAGGGTTAATGGTTGAGCATGAAAGTGAAAAATACCGTTACGCTGTTTGAGTTTAGTTATATTACCAACGATCGTAAAGCGAGCGAACATGAACATATTCAGGGCATTTCAGATAAGGCTTACCAGTATCTTAAAGGAATTTGTTTAAGTGATGAGCGGGAACGTAACTTACTTAAACTAAAAAGTGTTCATGGTATGGAAGTGCTGCAAGTACAAAATTATGCAGGGGTGTTATTTACCCCTGATGGTACGCAACTTGAGATCTTACCTAAAATCGGTAAAAACCAATTTGCTTGCAAAAAAGCAGAAGAAGATGCACGTCAGTCATTATTGATCATGTTAAAGGCACTAAAAGGCTTTCAACATATTCAAACCTCTAACGCTAATATTATCAGTCGTAAAATGCCGCTGCTTGAGGTGTTCATTAGCCAGTTTTTACAATCGGTTAATCTTCTTATTAAGCGAGGCTTACGCAGTGATTATGTACCTAAAGAGGACAACCTTGCCTTTTTAAAAGGTAAGCTCAATGTTGGCAAGCAACTTCGTCATAATGTGATTAATAAGCATAAATTCTACTGTGAATATGATGAATTTTTGTTAGATCGCCCAGCAAATCGATTAATTCATGCCGCACTAGCGAAAGTGAATGACGTTGTGCGAAGTGCAGTAAATCAAAAGCTATTACAAGAGTTGATGTTCGTCTTTCTTGATATACCAGTCAGTTATAATCATAAGCATGATTTCTCGCTGGTGGCGCTAGGTAGGGGAATGAACCATTATGAATTGCCGTTAGCGTGGGCGAAGCTAATTTTAGACGGATTCTCTCCACAAACAATGAAAGGTGATCATTATGCTGCTTCATTATTGTTTCCAATGGAGCGTGTATTTGAGGACTATGTTGCTCAATCACTCAGTAAAACTTTGAAGCAAACTCATCGTTTGAAAGCACAGGTACAGAGTAAGAGTTTAGTTACCCACAATGGTTCGAGTTGGTTCAAGCTTAAGCCCGATATGGTAATTGAACATAATAATAAAGTTGTATCTGTATTAGACACTAAGTGGAAATTACTCGATTTATCAAAAGCCAATGGCACTGATAAATATGGCTTATCACAAAGTGATTTTTATCAGATGTTGGCATACGGCCATCACTACTTTGATATTGAAATAGAAAACCCTGAAATGTTGCTGGTATATCCCTCACACTCAGGTTTTAAGCAGGCAATAGCACATAGTTTTGATTTCCCGATTCAAGGCGAGAAAACCTTAAAGCTGTGGGTTGTCCCTTTTGTTATTAGCGAGAAAGATGATGAGAAGGGAATTCAATGGCCGGAAGAAGCAAAAATACTAGTAGAGCTTTATTAAAAATGACTTTGTCATTTTCATGGAATGCCACAATACAGCTATAGCTCCGAATTCCTTTCAGTTTATATTTCCTAAAACAATACCATTAGGTGGCAGAGATGTGACTTGGATAGATAGTGACATTAAACTATGGATAACAGAGAAAGTGGCAGAAAGAACTACATAATGAAATGTTGTGTAGATAAAACAAGCTATCGCTAATGTTTTGTTGAATTTAAATGGCAAGCAAGTTGTGTTGCGCTATTATGCAACTATATTTTTTATATAGCTATCAATGAAGCAAGTTTTGAACTAACAGGAACTGTTTAATTGGTGAGTTAAATTCGTTTTCAGATATGGGCATAGATTTTGAAGATAAAGCTTTCTTCGATATTGTGATGCATATGTCGCATAAATACGATTTTATTTACCCAGATGACAAGTTAATAGAGCTGGCTAAGCGCATGAAACAAAGCTCAATATCCAAATTGGAGTCAACGAGACGATATTAAAGCCCCATTAAAAGTATAAATAATTGTATTGCTGCATGAGTTTAGTTATCCACTCGTCATCTGTGATGATGGGTATCTGGGTGTGCTAGAGCAGGCAGAGAATTTTAAGAAGAATTGTAAATAAGCAATTTAGTATATCGTCGTTATATATTGAACTTTTGGATGTTATTAAATGGAAAGTAACCTAAATCTAGGTAGTTTGTGGCCTGACTTAAGTAACCTGAGCGTGATTCCTCCTCAAACACCTGAACAATTGAGTGCTTTGTTTGTGGTTATTTTATGGGGCGTAGCTCTATTTTTCTTAATTTGCTCAATAGTTGCGTTTGTTCGCGCAATATTACGAGTTTCTTGGCTTAACAAGTCTTTGGGTGAGGCAGAGAAGTCGACGCCTTCTGATGTCCGTAATGATCTAATTTCAAAAGCTGAACAAAAAAAATCAGTAGGGCACTTATGGCTCGAGTTTGACGAAACATTGCTCGAAGTGAAAGGTGCTGACGATGTTATTCGGTTGCATAACACATTTGATGCTGACTACTTCTTTAATAGTTCTAGCTTAGCTGGTGGTAGCACTGAAAATAGAATGATTGCAGCAGTACCAGGCTTCTTAACTGCGATCGGTGTTATTGGAACATTTGTTGGCTTACAGTTAGGTTTGTCAGATTTAAATATAGCTGGCAATGCTGATGTTAACGAGATGAAAAATGGCATCGCTGGGGTCATTAATGGAGCTAAAATTGCATTTATGACATCAGTTTGGGGTGTCTTACTCAGTGTTGCATTTAACTTTTTTGAGAAAATACTTGAGCAAATAATTAGAAAGAAAATTAAGTCGTTGCAAAACCGTATTGATAGAATATTCCCACGTTTAAGTGCTGAAGCTCAACTACAATGCATAGCTAACGATAGCCAGCAATCAAGAGAAAGCCTACAAGGGTTAGCAGAAAAGATTGGCGAAAAAATGCAGGAATCGCTTGTTCAAGCAACTCAAGGGATTCAGCAAGGTCTTGAGAGTAGTCTGGAAAAAATCATGGCTCCGGCTATCAATAAGCTTGTAGATGAGACATCAGACGGTAACCAAAAAGCACTTGAAAGCGTTCTGCAATCTTTCATGGATGGTTTTGGCCAGCAAGGTGAACAGCAACGTGTGGCGATGGATTCAGCGTCTCAGAACGTAAATAAGACGTTAGAATCAATGAGTACCTCGATGGCTGCTTTCGTTAATAAACTGGAAGTTCAGCAAAACGCATCTACGGAAAGAGAGAAAGAACTGATTTCAACTATTTCAGTACAAGTTTCTGAGTTAGTTACTCAAGGTAATGAGCAGAAGCGTGTTCTAACCGAGTTCGTAGAAAAGCAAGTTTCCGAGTTGGGTGATCAGCTGACTAAAAGAGAATCAGCAGCTTCAGAGCGTGAACAGAAACTAGCTTCTTCAATGGAAGTCACGATTAAAAACTTAGTAGAAAATGTATCAGCACAAAGCCAAGTGTTGACCGACTTCGTTCAGAATCAAGTTGGCCAACTTACCCAAACGTTCTCCGAACGTGATGGGTTGGCGAGTCAGATGGAAAAAGAACGTAATGATATATTTGTGAATCAAACGCAGGCGATGAAAGCTGGAACAGATGAACTTCTAGCTCAAGTGAAAGCGGCGACTGAATCGCAACAAACCACATCTAATAATATTATTGAGCAAGGAAAACAATTACAAAACAGCATTGATTCGTCTGTTTCGGCATCTGCTCGTGCTACAGAGAGTATGCAGCAGTCTGCAAATGAGTTAAGAGCTGCTGCAGATAGTATGAATGTGTTCGGTTCTAACATCAAAGAAGCGGGCAACAAATTATCTGGTGCAGTTACTGAAGCAGTTAATAGCACGAAGGATTTAGCGGAACAAAACCAGCTAGGTGTTGTGAGAATTCAATCGCTAAGAGAGCAGTTGTTGGAAGATACAAGCAAGTTTGGTGCGATTGCAGATCAGATAAACAGTATGCTAAGTAGCGCTGAGCAGTCGTTTAGTATGCTTCGCACTAATCAGAGTGAATTTCTTACTGAACAAAAAGGTAATCTGAACGAACTAACGTCAGAAATGAAGCGCAATGTTAAAGAGTTAACGGAGCAAATGGCCCAACTGCTCGAAGATTATGCAGAGCAAGCTAACGGACAAACGGCTGAGCACCTTAAAATTTGGGCTAATAGTAGTATACAGTATGCAGAGAGTATGAATACAGCAGTTAGAGCTATCTCTAGTGTTGTTGATGAAATTCAAGATAAAGTGAGCCAACATGCGTAGAGGTATTCGTTCGCATACACAAAACTCAGTAGATGAAGAAAATCCTTACTGGGTTTCATTTTCTGATTTAATGTCTGCTTTGTTAGTTATATTTATACTTGCAGCTGTCGCTCTGATTATTGAATTAACACAAAAGACAAACGATGTTGAGGCTGGTATTAAAGAGCTTAAACAAGCTGAGTTAGCAAGAAAGAACATAATTTATGACGTTCGAGATGAATTGGCGAAGAGAAACGTCATTGTTGAAATTGCTGATAATGATACAGTAATCCGAATCCCCGAAAGCACACTGACTTTTGCATCAGGTAAATCATCAATTCCGAACGATGCAACCATACAGCAAGCAGTTAAGGACATCGGTGTTGTTCTTCATTCTGCAATTCAGAAGAAAGACCGCTTTCAATATCTCGATACCGTTTTTATTGAGGGGCATACCGATAGTGATAGTATCCATTACCGAGGGAAAGGGAACTGGGGATTATCTACTGATCGAGCAATATCTATCTGGAATGTCTGGCAAGATGAACTGAACTTAACGCCTAAACTCGGCGACTTAGAAAACGCATATCATGCAAAACTGTTCTCGGTTAGTGGTTATGCGGCGACAAGACGTGCCAATCTACAAGAGTCTAATCAGCAAGAAAAGAGTCAGAATAGGCGTATTGATATTCGATTTACAGTTAAGAAGCCATCTATTGCTGAACTCGAGAGGATTGTTGGACAGTGAGTTTAAATATAAAAAAGCTCAAAGTTAGTTTGCCAGCTAATCCTTTTGGTCAAACCATCAAGGATTTTGCACATCTATCGAATCAGTTAGAGGTGCTTTCTAAGAGTGCCGGTATTGATAACAATAAATTCCGAACTGCATATGGAGAAGTATGTAATGCGCTTGCCTCTAAGAAAAGAGTTGAAGACGTTTTATATAGTTCCGTACACGTTCGCGCCTTAGCTCTCTCACTACATACAGATGCGAAGAAAAATGTCAGCTTTACGCGTCGATTGCTTAATAAAATTACAGAAGTTGTAAAAAAGCCAAGCTCTTTAGTCATAGAGTCTTTTTATCAACATTTCTTATCAGAGTATGACCGACTGGCAGACTTGGAAGCTACGGCAGACTGGTTGTTGGAGGCTAAAAGACTGCGAGGAAATGATGAGCAGTTTGATGCAAATATATTGTCAACCAATGGCCCTAAGTGGCTTGCGGAAAGAGCTATTCAAAAGAATATCGACTTTGATCATTTAATTTCGGATATGAAGCTAGAACGTTATGCTAATGGCCGCTATCTAACTGCTGCTAAAGGTATTTACTATATTGAGCAGTTAAGCACTATACCATTGGGCCAAGATCACCCTCTCCTAGAAGAGGTTCAAAAAGCGGCTGTTTTTGATTCTCGATATGATTCTGAAAGTTTGCTAGGGCATCAAATTCTTAGAATTTTGATTGGCCGATCGATAGGTTCTCATATTAGTGAGCCTTGGATGAATGTGGTCTTAGCAATTGGTGGTGACCCACGAGTACCAAGTTCAAATCCAAGATACATTAAATGGTGGAAGGGTTTAGAACCAAATCTGATTCAAGCTGTTCGCGGATGGCTATCAAAATTGGATTTAAAGTTGTTTCTGGAAGCATTAGAAGATTATTCATACTCTTCATCTAATTACGAGTTACAGAGAATGTACCCATCGAGGAAAAGTTTCTTAGAAGGGATGTTCGATGCGGGAGTTATTTCAAATACCCGGCTCTATTTGAGCCAGGATGCTGCAAGGTATTTGAAGAGAAATTATGACCCTAAGCACTTGCCAAATTTCTCCACAGTAAGAGATGGCGACAAGTCAATAATATATGTTCAGATGGATGGTGCGCACATGATAGAAGGAAGTCATAGTTGTTATCTATGGTTGTATAAGCATTTTGATCCTTCTGTTTGTGTGTTTAATTATGACATCGTTAATCCTACCTATTCTCAATTAACAAGTGGTATTAATTATCAAATGTCACGTCTGTCGTCTGGAGCCATAGCAAAAATAACGCATTCTCCAGTTGGCTATTCATGGCAACGAAAAGCACTTACAGCATTAAGAGGGTTAGGGGTTAAACTGACGCCTAAAGATGTGCTTTCAAATGTAGATTATATTGATTTTAAACAGCGTTATGGGGTGCGAGAGTGGAGTTAACCTCTTTAATCAGCAAGTTCTTTTCTGGTTTAGATAAGTCGTCTAAATTTGAGTTAGTCTGTGATGATAGCCTTGATTTTACTACTTCCAAGAAAACCTTAGAGAAAATTAAAGCTGGTAAAGCTGATGAGTGGATAACAGCGCAGTATGTTGCACTTAAAATGCTTGAAGAGCAGGGTGATGTAAGCTCGTTTCCTGATGGCTTTATTATGCCTGCCGATACAGCGGTCAGACTCGATTCTGAGTTGAGAGACTTGTTTGGTTTACCTTCGGTTTGGAAAGGGATCATTGACGCTGATATTCAAGGAAAAGCTAGCACACCCACCTTTAACATTGATCTGTCGGTAACAACTAAACAAGGTCGAACAACGTTAAATTATACTGTGGACGGCCCTCTCATTCGCTTAAGTCAAAATGAGCAGTACCTGCTAACTCCCGAACAGCTTATGGTCTTTAATGTACATAAAGCTCATGGTAAATCTGCTCGTTCTGAATACGATAACTTATTGTACCTACACTCTTTGCAAGAGGCTCAGAAGAGTGGTTGTAAGTTGAATCTAAAGCACTTTGAAAAACTAAGAATTTTAACACCCAATAAAATTACGGTAGAAGCAGAGCTGAATTCTCAAGGCGAGCTGATATTGACTCCAAACATGGGGCAAAGTGCAAGCCATGAGTCGATTCAAAAGGTTTTGGGACAGTTACAAAGCGACAATTCAGTGACTCTGAAAGTGGGTGATGAAATAGTCTTGTTTTCTGAAGAAAAGCTCATGGCTGTAAAAGAAGTTATTAGCAACAGAGTAATACCCCAAAAACAAGTTAAAGCGTTCTTGGAGAACCCTACTGCATATATTAATGCGAGCTTAGTCGATCTTGAGTTAGGTTTTTCCATCAGGGTTCATGGTGCGACAGTCTTTAAACACGCCTATTTTGGAGAGACGGACGAGTCAGGCATTGATTGGTTTGGAGCTTCCTCTTTAAATGATGTGATTAATTCAATATCTAAGCTTACCGATAGTATTAGCGATAGAACAACACTTGAGGATGTTACTAAGAAGATTGAAGATGCCCAACAAACTGGAGCAACGGTTTTTGATTATGAAGGAAAATCATACGATATCAGTGATCCTGTTGCAGTTGAGAAAGTTCTAAAAGAAATTGACCATAAGATATCTAACCCTAATGCAGATAGTCCGAGCCAAGGTGATCCAGAAGATGCCGAAACTGAATCGGCAGGATCAGAAATACATGTGGTTGATATTGATTTAAATGATGAAGAGCTGTCAGAAAATTCTCATAAAGTCGAACAGCTTATTTCTGATATTTCATGGGATGGTGAGTTAAATTGGGAGAACTACAAGCGGACACCTTTTCCACATCAGGATATTGGTGTTCGTTGGATTTTAGGCGTTGAACAAAAAGTCTCATCAGACTCGAAAATTAGTGGAGCCTTGCTAGCAGATGATATGGGGCTGGGTAAGACATTTATGGCCCTATCTGCGATCGAAAATATTTATCAACGACAACAAATTAGCGGTGAAACGAAGAAACCTACGCTGATAGTGGCTCCTTTGAGTTTATTGGAAAACTGGAAGGATGAGGTAGATAAAACCTTTAAACGTTCACCATTCAAAGATGTGGTTATTTTGCAATCAGCTGCTGAGCTAAATGACTATCGAATGGGTGGTGTGGAGATTCGAAGTCAGAGCGCATATGATGATTGTTTAGAGCCTAAGTATTCTTTGAAAGTTGGGAAACACTTTGGTCCAGGTCGTTTAGATCTTCCAGAGCGATTGGTTATCACTACTTATCAAACCTTGCGCGATTATCAGTTCTCTATGTGTTTGATTGATTGGGGTATCGTGGTTTTCGATGAAGCCCAGAATATTAAAAACCCGAATGCACTTCAAACTCGAGCAGCTAAGGGGCTAAAAGCTGATTTCAAACTAGTGGCTACCGGTACGCCTGTTGAAAATAGCTTAGCCGATTTTTGGTGCTTAATGGATACAGCTTGTCCAGGCCATCTCGGTAATTATCAAGAATTTCGAGCTCGGTATATTTCACCAATTCTTAAGGCTGCTGGTGATGAAGTTGAAGAAACAAGAGCTAGGCTTGGAAGAGAACTCCGTATAGCGGTCGGGGCATTGATGTTGAGACGCATTAAAGAGGACAACCTTAAAGGGTTACCTCTAAAACATATGTATGCTGGCGGAGAATTTGAAAACTGGAAATATTTAGAAGAACTTAAGTCGACAATGGTTGGCTACCAAAGGGATGTTTATGAAGGGGCTATTAGCAATCAACTCGAGAATGAAGAGAGCCACGCACTTACCACGTTAATGAGGCTAAGAGATAGCTCGTTACATCCTCGGTTAAGTGATGGAGGCCGCCTTGAAATACCCAAAAATGCAAAATCAGCGAGGGCTTTATTCGGTGAATCAGGAAAACTAGTTTCCTTGCTTAAGATTTTAGACCGAGTACGAACTAGACATGAGAAGTGCATAATTTTTGTTGTTAACAAACGCCTGCAAAGCTTCTTAAGTGTGACTTTAGGGCAGATCTATAACTTAGGTCCGCTCTCCGTGATTAATGGTGATGCTAAAGCTGTAGCAAAGCGTAAATCTGTTCCAACTCGAAAATCAATGATTGCAGATTTTGAAGCCAAAGAAGGCTTTAATTTAATTGTAATGTCTCCAGTTGCAGCGGGCGTTGGCCTTACTGTTGTGGGCGCTAATCATGTTGTTCACTTAGAGCGGCATTGGAACCCAGCTAAAGAGGCTCAAGCAACGGATAGGGTTTATCGTATCGGACAGGCGAATGAGGTCCATATCTACATCCCTCTGTTGCATCACCCTGAATTTGAATCATTTGATGTAAACCTACATAGGCTCCTTACCCAAAAAACTTTACTGAAGGACGCTGTTGTAACACCGGAAGATGTTGTTCCGCAGCCAGCAGGTGTTGGGGGAGCGATTTCTGGTGAATTGATTGATAAACTAATTACAGCTGCTGAACTTGATAAGTTAAGTTGGCAGCAGTTTGAAGCGTTATGTGTAGAATTGCTGGCAAAGGTTACCAATAGTGAAAGCGCGTGGTTGACGAACAATGGTGCAGATCATGGTGCTGACGGTGTGCTACTTAATGGTGGTGGCAATATTTTGCTCCAGGCTAAGTTTACGCAACGACAATATGATGGCTATAAAGGGATACAGGAGATTCATTCTGCTAAACCAATTTATGAATCAGCGATGAGAAGTACTTTCGAACGTTTGATTTTCGTAACCAACTCTCCTTCGTTAGCTAAAAGAACTCACGAAATTGCTGTCACATGTGGTGTGGAAATTATGAGTAGAGCGAAGCTGTTGAGTTATCTAGAACAATATGAAGTTACTTTTAAAGATATATTAACGAGGTTAGGTAAAGATCGATTAAAAGTGTAGTTGGTTTAATTCGGTCATAACATTTCTCCGTAGGGTGATGGTTATAAGTAACTATGCCACTTCAAATCAGATCCTTTCTACTGCGGAGGATATCTCGTTGAGTAATAGTTTTGCTTTATCACTTTTCAGTTGTAATAACGTCATAAAAAGTAGGTCTGTAATGACATTTTGTGCCGTTCGAGAAGAAATAGAAGAACTGCGAAACTGTTTTTCATCAGCAATGGTATCAATCGTGTGGTGGGCTAATTTTCGTAAGGGGCTTTTTTTAATATTGGTTAATGCAATAATTGTTGCGCCTTTATCATAGGCAGATTGAGCCGCAACAAGTATTTCTCTGCGTGTGCCTGAAAATGAAATCGCGATGAGTATATCGTCTTTAGTGAGTGTATTTGCTGTGGCAACTTGGACATGCGTATCTTGTTCGTTGAGCGCTGTAATCCCGATTTTTAACAGTTTAAAAGTAAGATCTTTTGCTGTTAATGCTGAACCACCAATACCGACAATTTGAATACGTTGCGCTTGATTGATCTGCTTAACAATAGCCTCAAACTCAGAAAAATTAATGGCATTGGTTGTTGCAATCATAGCGTGGGTTTTCTCTTGAATTAACTTTTGAGCAATAGTTAATGAAGAATCATCGCTATGAATTTTGTTATGAATGGGTCTTTTAGGCTCTAGAATGGCCTTTTGTTGAGCAAGATCTTCAATAATGGCAAGTTTAAGAGCCGTAAAACCTTTAAATCCAAGCCGTTGGGCAAATTTGATGATACCTGATTGAGAAACGCCAACTTTGGCGGCTAAATCTTGGCTAACATAAGCGCTTAATGATGCTGGATCTTCAAGAATAAAGTCTAATATTTTCACACCATTGCTCGATAAACCACTTCTCTGGTTTTGCATCTTCTCTAAAATACTCATAATTCCCTCATTTTTTTGAATTAATTATTCAACATTGGATAAATATTATTCTTTTGGTGATGTTTTGTTATCTTATTGAAAATAAATGGGTAAGTTTTGTTTTTCGATCTGTGTCTAGATATTACTAATCCTATTTATTCTCTAATTTTGGCATAAAATGAATAATTTTAGTTGTGATTATTGTCACTTAATTGAATTTTTCATTCTATATGATTTCTCTCAAACCTAATATTTAAGCAAGAGAGCAGATTATGAAGATCGACCTAACAACCTTAGTGACTGAAAGCCGAAATGCAGTGAGTGAGAATATCGATATGCTTCCAACAATTGATATGTTGAAAGTGATTAATCAGGAAGATCAGAAAGTGGCTTTAGCGGTAGAAGCTATTATTCCTGAAATAGCGAAGGTTGTTGATCTTATAGCAAATGCTTTCCAATCTGGCGGTCGCTTGATTTACGTAGGCGCTGGAACGTCAGGTCGATTAGGTATTTTAGATGCCAGTGAGTGTCCTCCAACATATGGCTCAAACCCTGACGTAGTGGTTGGACTAATCGCGGGTGGACATCAAGCTATTTTAAAAGCGGTTGAAAACGCAGAAGATAACCTTGAACTTGGTGCTGCGGATTTGCAACAAATTGGTTTTAATAACAAAGATATACTTGTGGGGATTGCTGCAAGTGGGCGTACACCTTATGTAGTCGGGGCGATGAACTATGCAAAAAGCGTTGGCGCAACGGTTGCGACATTAAGCTGTAATGCCAATAGTCCAATGACGCAGATTGCAGACATTAATATGACGCCTATTGTTGGACCTGAAGTCGTAACGGGTTCTTCAAGAATGAAAGCGGGTACCGCACAGAAGCTAGTGCTGAATATGTTAACCACTGGCGCAATGATTCGTACCGGAAAAGTGTTTGGAAACCTAATGGTTGATGTTGAAGCAACCAATGCCAAGCTTATTCAGCGTCAGCATAATATTGTGGTTGAAGCGACGGGATGCTTAGAATCACAGGCGGCTGAAGCATTAGCCCAATGTAATAATCACTGTAAAACCGCCATCTTAATGATTTTACTTGATATTGATGCAGAGTTAGCAGCTGCAAAACTGAGTAAACATAATGGCTTTATTCGTCATGCACTTTTAGACCAAGAATGATTAAACAATAGGTTTTATTAAGGAGCATAAGATGGCCAAAATAACCGCTTCAATGATACAAAAAATACTCACGGCAATCGGTGGCAAGGGAAATGTTATCAAATGTGGTAACTGTATGACGCGATTACGTCTTACATTACAAGATGATAACTTAGCTGATCGAGATTCAATCAAGCGCATTGCTGGCGTCATGGGATTAGTTGAAAGTGATGATCAATTTCAAATTGTTTTAGGGCCGGGTAAAGCACAAACGGCGGCTGAAATGATGAATAGCATGCTTGAGAAAGAACCGGGAGAGTCAGGGGGTATATCAAACCAGCAAACTGATCTTAAAGATGTTGCTTCTGCGCATAAACAGCAATTAAAGAAAAAACAAACCAGTGCAGCACAGCGTTTTCTAAGTAAGTTTGCGACTATTTTTACGCCTTTAATTCCAGGTTTTATTGCCGCGGGTTTGCTACTCGGTATAGCAACATTATTAGAACAACTTTTTGTGCTTGGTCATGCAACACCTAATACCCATTTACTTGATTTAATTGCGTATATGAAAGTCTTTAGTAAAGGGTTGTTTAGCTTTTTAAGTATCCTAATTGGTTATAATGCTCAGCAAGCGTTTGGTGGCTCAGGCGTTAATGGTGCCATATTAGCGTCTTTTTTTGTATTAGGTTATAACCCAGATGCAACCACTGGCATTTACTCGGGAATGACGGATTTTTTTGGTAACGGTATTGATCCTCGTGGCAATATTATTGGGGTGTTAATTGCCGCCATTATTGGTGCTGGTGTTGAGAAAAAAGTCCGTCAATTTATTCCCGATAATCTAGACATGATTTTAACCTCGATGATCACCTTGTTGATCATGGGAGCAGTAACCTTTGTGATCATCATGCCGATTGGCGGTGAGTTATTTAAAGGTATGTCATGGTTATTCATCAACCTTAATGGTAATCCATTCGGTAGTGCGATCTTAGCGGGATTATTCTTAATCTCAGTAATGTTTGGTATTCACCAAGGCTTTGTACCTGTGTATTTTGCTTTGATGGATGCTCAGGGCTTTAATTCACTTTTCCCCATTTTAGCGATGGCAGGAGCGGGGCAAGTAGGGGCAGCATTAGCGTTATATGCTAAAGCTAAAAAAGATTCTTTGCTACGAACGCAAGTCAAAGGCGCTATTATTCCGGGCTTCTTAGGTATTGGCGAGCCGCTTATTTACGGCGTTACACTACCGCGTGTTAAACCTTTTGTTACTGCTTGTGTTGGTGGTTCTGCTGGTGGTTTCTTTATTGGATTAGTCTCTTACATGGGGTTACCAATTGGTTTAAATACGGTATTTGGCCCATCAGGTATTGTTGCCTTGCCATTAATGACATCAAGCTCAGGTATTTTTGCGGGTATGGCAATATTTACCATCGGTTTGCTAATTTCATATCTTGTTGGATTTGCAATGACATGGTTCTTTGGTACTAAAAATGTTGATTTAAGTTAAGACCACATTATTGAGAAGCCGATTTAATAAGCAATTCCTAATTCTTGGACATTTCGGTTTAGTGGCTAGTAAGGCTTGATTTCGATATTCAATCGGAGTCAGGCCTTTTTACTTATACCTAATAGCTTATTATGACCACCACTACCTGAATGAGCGGGGACTAAACCTATACTGGCACTTGCATCGCGTCCGCATTTATATGCTGAAGCATCGCCCATTCGAGCATAAAG
>NZ_PYLV01000031.1:0-46501 GCF_003025475.1 Photobacterium sp. NCIMB 13483 | reverse complement strand
TAGGCCTGCCGCCAGCGTTCAATCTGAGCCATGATCAAACTCTTCAATTAAAGTTTTGTTGTCTCTTTCGAGACGGCTCAATGAATACTGACTTCAAAACTACCTTAGTAATTTTAAAGCTATTATCGTTCCAACAGAACGATAATGAATTGACTGTGCCAAAACAACTTACGTTATTTTGTATTGGTCACTCAGTTCATTGATAAATCTTTCGACTTAACTATTCAACGAGTGCCCACACAGATTGCATGGTCAAATTGTTAAAGAACAATCTTCTTCGAATTATCAAACATTTGACTGTTTAATCGTTTCGTTGAAGTGGATGGCCATTCTAGCGAAATAACATAAAGTGTCAACCACTTTTTTATTTCTTTTATCAGGTCTATCATCCAATCGATTATTGCATAACATCTTCTTTTATAAAGCTGCTCGCGTTCCGATAGAGCAGCAGTATAGAGACAACGACGTTCATCGCAAGTACTTTATGCTTTTTATCAATAAAAACGAACCGTTAGATCAAAAAGCAAACAAAGCGATCAATAATACGATTATAGCGTCTTAAATTGGTGACTAAAATGTGCCACCTTTTGCCAGTCGGTATATTCCACTTCTTTTGTTGTATCAGTTTCGCCCCCCGTAAGCTTCATTATTAACTTAATCATTGTGCGATCAAAAAAGTTATAACGTGGATAGCGCAATGCTCCAGCAAATACGGCCATCATTTTAGGATGCCATGGTGACTTCAATAAGAACTTCTTAACATAAGCACTTGTTGCTGGCGTATCTTTACCTTCTTTACGAGCGGTTAGGTTAACGCAGAAGAAAGCGACCTTTGCTTGTTCAAGACTAGCTACATTTTGCTCTATAAATTGATATAGCTTTTTATTTAAATGGCCATAGCGTACGGAAGCACCAACAAGAATGCGATCATAACCATTGAAATCAATTTTTGGCTCTGAATGTATATCAATATAGTCACATTGATACTGTTCGCCTAAGTCCTGCTCTATATGGTTAAGGATTTTAATCGTTTGTCCTTCACAACTAGAATGCAGTAATAATACCTTTTCCATGATAGCTCCTTTAATTACGCCAAAATGTCGGCGTAAATAAAACTAATAATGTAAACACTTCTAAACGGCCAAATAGCATAGCAATAATGAGGATCCATTTCGCTGAATCATTTATTTGACCAAAATGAACCGCAACTTCGCCTAAACCTGGACCTAAATTATTAAGTGTCGCGGCCACCGCTGAAAATGCTGTTAATTCATCGATACCTGTCGCAATAAGAGCCAACATACATACCACAAAAACCAATGCATAAGCCGAGAAAAACCCCCACACAGCATCAACAACTCGTTGTGGTAACGCTTTATGCCCAAGTTTAATGGTGTACACCGCGCGAGGATGTACTAAACGTTTTAACTCTCGAACACCTTGTAATGACAATAACAACATTCGAATTACTTTCATGCCACCCCCAGTCGAGCCAGCACAACCACCTATAAAAGAGGAAAACAGCAATAACACAGGTAGAAATAACGGCCAATCAGAAAAACCAGTGGTAGTAAAACCTGCCGTTGTAGAAATAGAGACCGTTTGAAACAGCGCTTGATCAAAAGCATCAAAAGAGTGGTCATAAGAATGATGCTTTAATAGCAATCCAAAACAAATCACAAATAGAATAAGTTGCACCACAAAAAATGCTCTAAATTCAGGATCTCGCCAATATGTTTTAAGGTTAATATTGCCATTACCAAATGCAGCAAAGTGAAGGGAAAAGTTACAGGCTGAAATTAAAAGAAAAACAACGGTGATCATATTAATAGTAGGACTATTAAAATAACCGATACTGGCATCGTGAGTTGAGAAGCCACCGATTGCGACAGTTGAAAAGCTATGTGATATCGCATCAAAGCCGCTCATACCAGCAAGCCAAAACGCGAATGCACATGCAATCGTTAATGCTAAATATATATACCACAACGTCTTAGCTGTTTCGGCAATACGAGGAGTCATTTTACTGTCTTTTACCGGCCCTGGCGTTTCAGCTCGATATAACTGCATTCCACCAATACCTAACACCGGTAATATTGCGACCGCTAACACGATAATTCCCATACCGCCAAACCATTGCAGTAACTGACGATAGAATAAAATCGCTTTCGGTAAATGGTCGAGGCCAACAATGACCGTTGCGCCCGTTGTTGTCAGTGCAGAAAATGATTCAAAAAAGGAGTCTGCAACCGACAAGTCTGGATTTTTAGACAACAAAAAAGGTACCGCGCCAGCACTACCAATAACAGCCCAAAACAGCACTACAATTAAGAAGCCATCACGGGCTTTTAATTCATGCCGATGGCGACGATTAGGTAACCATAGTACAGTTCCACCCGCTAGTAATAAAAAGAAGGTGACAACAAAAGGAAATCCAGCACCATCACGGTAAATCAAAGCCACTAGAGCGGGAATGAGCATCGTGACACTAAATAAAGCGAGCAACAGCCCGACGATACGTATAATTGAACGAAACTGCATGGCCCTAACCGGCCCTCATATGAAAATATAGAATAAAATAAATAATGGTTAACTTTCAGGAGTTGATGTTGCAACAATCCGTCCACCACTACGATTAATTAACTTGGTACTAAATTCAGTCACGGTACGGCTATCAAGCGCTAGATGCATACTCACTTGTTGACCATAATCAGCCTTTAATTGTGTGCCGTTATATTCACTTAATAACGCTTCAACTAATGATATTTGATTATAATCACAACATAGAAACAACTCACTGATGATGATCTTTTGTTGTGTGCTCAGTAGCGTTAATCCACGTTGCACACCGCCACCATAAGCCTTAACCAGCCCACCCGTTCCTAAATGAATACCACCAAAATAACGAACAACAACTGCAGTTAATTCACCAACCCCCGATCCAGTTAATTGCGCTAATATCGGTTTTCCAGCGGTTCCTGATGGCTCGCCGTCATCACTAAAGCCCCACAACATTGAATCTGTCGGTCTACCAGCAACAAAACCCCAACAATGATGATTGGCACTTGGATGGACTAACTTTACTTCGTTAATAAACTGCTTAGCCGCTTCAATCGACGCCGTATGGGCTAAATACGTTATAAAATGGCTCTTTTTGATTTCTTCTTCAAAAGTCACGGCTTGCAGTGGAATCAAGTAAGGTTCGCTGGTTGACATAAAACATACCTCGTCATCAAAAAACCACCGCAGGATACCATATTCCTATTATGACCCAAGCAATGCTCATTATTGCTTACAATGACGCCATTCTACGAATTATTACCGTTAAGATAATGAACCAATCGACAATGTTAAATAAATGTTTAAATTAATTGTTGAATTTGTAGCCATTGCAGTTCAGACTAAATATTAACCACTACAGGTCAAACCAGTTAAATCACACCAGATCCGTCATAGAATGGAATATATGGAGATAGAACATGATTTACCACGGTGAAACACTCTCTGTACGCTACCTCGAAGAAGGGATCGCTGAACTCATTTTTGATGCACCAGCTCCCATCAATAAATTTGATCTCGCCACTCTTGAAAGTTTTAGTCTTGCTCTTGATGCACTCTACCAACAACCCAACCTTAAAGGCTTAATCCTACGTTCAACCAAAGCGGCATTTATCGTTGGCGCCGATATTACCGAGTTTCTAGGATTATTTGCTCTGCCAGCTAATCAACTTTCAAAGTGGCTTCATCACGCCAATACTATTTTTAATAAATTAGAAGATTTACCTGTTCCCACTCTATCAGCCATTAATGGTTATGCCCTTGGTGGTGGTTGCGAATGCGTACTCGCGACTGATTTTAGAATTGCAGATCATCAAGCGCATATTGGATTACCAGAAACAAAACTCGGGATCATGCCAGGATTTGGAGGGACGGTTCGCCTGCCACGATTAATTGGCGCAGACAGTGCAATGGAAATAATTACCTCAGGTAAAGATAAAACAGCAGATGCAGCCTTAAAACTAGGACTTATTGATGCGGTGGTTGCCACAGATGTATTACCAACAGCAGCATTGCGTATTATTAAACAAGCTATTGCGGGTGATTTAGATTGGCAACGACGCCGATCTCAAAAAAAAATGCCATTAAAGCTAACAGCTACTGAAGCATTAATGAGTTTTACCACGGCTAAAGCTATGGTCGCTAATATCGCAGGTAAACATTACCCTGCACCAATGGCGGCAGTGACCGCAATCGAAACCGCTGCAACCAGTGAACGCACACAAGCTCTGGTTATTGAAAATTCTCACTTTGTCACCCTTGCTAAAACTGATATTGCTCAAGCTTTAGTGGGTATTTTTCTAAATGACCAATATTTAAAAAGCAAAGCTAAACAAGCCATTAAAACAGCCCACCCAACACAACAAGCAATGGTATTAGGTGCTGGCATTATGGGTGGCGGCATTGCTTATCAATCAGTAACAAACCATGTCCCTGTCGTCATGAAAGATATCACCAGTGAGGCCTTAACTCTTGGCATGCAACAAGCCGCAAAATTACTTAATAAAAAACTCACTCGAGGACGGATCGACGGCTTACAAATGGCAGCAACATTAGCCACCATCACGCCAACCCTGACTTATTCCGATTCCAACCACGTTGATATTGTTATAGAAGCGGTAATTGAGAATCCCACCATAAAAGCAGCGGTGCTCGCAGACGTCGAGCAACAGGTTACCGATACTACGGTGATCACCTCAAACACCTCAACAATCCCAATTAATTTACTCGCAGCATCATTACAACGACCTCAAAATTTTTGCGGCATGCACTTTTTTAATCCGGTCCATAAAATGCCATTGGTTGAGATCATTCGCGGCCAACACACCTCAAATGAAACCATCGCTCAAGTGGTGGCTTATGCGGCTAAAATGCGCAAAACCCCTATTGTAGTAAATGATTGTCCGGGATTTTTTGTTAATCGGGTTTTATTTCCTTATCTAGCGGCATTTAGTTTACTGCTGCGTGATGGCGGTGATTATCGTCAGATTGATAATGTTATGGAACAGGATTTCGGGTGGCCAATGGGGCCGGCTTATCTGCTCGATGTGGTGGGTATTGATACCGCTCATCACGCTCAAAAAGTGATGGCTGAGGGATACCCACAACGCATGGCTAAACATGATACCGATGCCATTGATGTCTTATACGAACAACAACGCTTTGGCCAAAAAACAGGAGCGGGATTTTTTAACTACCATCTGGATAAGAAAGGTAAGCCTAAAAAAACAATTGATCCTCAAACGACTGATTTACTTGCGCCCATCACAGCAACATCGACCTCATTTGCAAACACCACCATTATCGATCGTATGATGATTCCAATGATTAATGAAGTCGTACGCTGCTTAGAAGAAAACATTATTGCAACGCCTGCAGAAGCAGATATGGCATTGGTTTACGGCTTAGGTTTTCCGCCCTTTAAAGGTGGTGTATTCCGTTATTTAGATAACCTAGGCTTAGCTAATTACGTCGCATTAGCCAATAGTTATCAATCACTCGGTCCTTTATATCAAGTACCTGAAGGTCTGCGCGCCAAAGCGGCGGCTGATGAGTGTTATTACCCCACTATTGCTGCTGCATCATTAAGGAGTTAATTATGAATAATGTGGTGATTGTTGACTGTATTCGTACCCCAATGGGACGCTCAAAAGGCGGTGCATTCCGCCATGTGCGTGCTGAAGATTTATCAGCGCATTTAATGACAGGATTGTTAACCCGTAACCCTCAATTAGATGCGAATAATATAGAAGATATTTATTGGGGATGTGTGCAACAAACCTTAGAACAAGGATTTAATATTGGTCGTAATGCAGCACTACTTGCAGGGATCCCAACCTCTGTCGGTGCAACAACCGTTAACCGTTTATGTGGTTCATCCATGCAAGCACTGCATGACGCCACTCGCGCTATTATGGTGGGCGATGCACAAAGCTGTTTAATTGGCGGGGTTGAGCATATGGGTCACGTACCAATGACTCATGGGGTTGATTTCCACCCAGGCCTATCGAAAACCGTCGCTAAAGCCGCAGGGATGATGGGCTTAACCGCAGAAATGTTAGCCCGAAAATATGATATTAGTCGGGAGCTACAAGATCAATTTGGCGCGCGTTCACACCAGCGCGCCCATGCCGCGACGGTTGAAGGTCGATTTACCCATGAAATTTTCGCAACAGAAGGCCATGATAGCAATGGCATTTTAACTAAATATGCTACCGATGAAGTCATTCGTCCCGAAACAACCGTGGCAGCATTAAGTCAATTACGCCCTATTTTCGATCCCATCCATGGCACAGTAACAGCCGGTACATCATCAGCGCTATCGGATGGTGCGGCAGCAATATTACTCATGGATGAACACCAAGCGCGCACATTAGGTTTACCTATTCGAGCCCGAATCAAAGCCATGGCAATTGCTGGGTGTGAACCATCACTCATGGGATTTGGACCTGTTCCTGCCACTCAAAAGGCATTACAACGCGCAGGCTTAAGTTTAGATGATATTGATATCATTGAGCTCAATGAAGCCTTTGCGGCACAAACATTACCGTGCATTAAAGCACTCGGGTTAATGGATCATCTTGATGAAAAAATTAACCTTAACGGCGGTGCGATTGCCCTTGGTCACCCATTAGGGTGTTCAGGTGCTCGTATCTCAACCACTCTCATCAATATCATGGAACAAAAGCAAGCTCGCTTTGGTTTAGCCACCATGTGTATCGGCTTAGGACAAGGTATTGCGACTATCTTTGAACGAATAGAATAACCTCCAAAAATATCGCAAGTGTTGATCTTCACCATATAATGGTACAGACGCCATGCAACTTACACATAGATACCATGAGTAAGTTTCATTTTCTTCATCAAGATAAGCCGTCTACACTCAATCCTATATTGATTGCTAACCATGATTTTTCCGGAGTATTGCAATGTTTAAAGCACTAGTACTAGAACAAGAAGATAAAAAAACACTCGCAACTATTCGTCAAATGGCAACATCTGAATTACCTGCTGGTGATGTGTTAATTGATGTTGATTACTCTTCATTAAACTATAAAGATGGCTTAGCAATTACCGGTAAAGGTCGTATCGTACGTCAATTCCCAATGGTACCAGGTGTCGATTTAGCGGGCACAGTGGCTGAGTCAAGTGATGATCGCTACCACGTCGGTGACAAAGTAGTACTGACGGGCTGGGGTGTGGGTGAAGGTCACTGGGGTGGCATGGCTGAAAAAGCCCGCCTAAATGCAGATTGGTTAGTACCATTACCCGCAAACCTTGATGGCAAACAAGCGATGATGGTCGGTACTGCAGGCTTAACGGCAATGCTGTGTGTACAAGCTATTGTTGATGCAAATGTAAAACCTGAAGATGGCGAGATTTTAGTCACGGGTGCCAGCGGTGGTGTTGGCTCAGTTGCGATTACTTTACTGGCACAACTCGGCTATAAAGTTGCCGCAGTAACGGGGCGTGCTGAAGCTAATGGCCCATTACTAAAACAACTTGGCGCAACGACAATTATTGATCGTAGTGTGTTTGAAGAACCTGCTCGCCCATTAGATAAGCAATTGTGGGCTGGCGCAATTGATACTGTTGGTAGCAAAGTACTGGCTAAAGTATTAAGCCAAATTAACTACAACGGTGCAGTTGCTATTTGTGGCCTTGCTGGCGGCTTTGATTTACCGACAACAGTTATGCCTTTTATTCTACGTAATGTACGTTTACAAGGTATCGATTCAGTAATGTGCCCATTTGAAAAACGTCAACAAGCATGGCAACGTCTAACTGAGTTACTACCCGCTAGCTACTTTGAACAAGCCTGCCGTGAAGTCGCACTTGAACAAGTAACAGAATGTGCAGAAGCGATCACCAACGGTCAAATCACCGGCCGCGTAGTCATTAAACTGTAATGATCAAATAATGCAGTATTAATGCCACTGAATGATGGTCGTTAATCAATGAGGTCAGCCATGTGCTGGCCTTTTTATTGATCTCAATATTTCACTACAACAACCCGATATCATGAATACGGGAGTTGATCAGTCGTCCACACTCTTCTTTAATAATAGTACGCAGCCATATTTGCGATGCCGAATGCTCACAACGCGCATGCCATAATAATGAATAATCAAATGGCTTAAACTCAAATGGCAATGGCTTGACGATTAACTGATAACGTTCTGCGACTAAATACGCCAAATCTGCAGGCACCGTCATGATCAATGGCATTTGTTCGATGATCGCTAAAGCCGCTTCTAAATGATAAGCCCGTAATACCATTTTAGGTTGAGGATGACCACGCAACTGTTCATCAATTAACGCTTTAACGCCATCGCTTACCGCTATCATTGCATGGGGATAGGTTAAGTAATCTTGCAAGGTAAGTGGCTTATTTGCTAATGGATGATTCTGGCTCACAAGACAAAACACACTCACTAAGCCTAATAACTGCTGACACAGTGGCTCCATATCAGCACTAGGACGACAAATTGCCATATCACAGCCCCCCGTAGTCAACTGTGACAACACGTTATTATGCTGTAACGGGCTAAATTCTAATGACAGATGGGGTGCTTCTTGATAAATACGCGGCAATGCAAATGGCAGAATAGTTTGCATTGCATAATCCGTCGTCGCAATTTTAAAAGTTTGATCACAAATAGCGGGATCAAAATCATTCGGCGTCAGTAATAATCGTAATGATTCTAACGGTTCATTTAATTGTTCATTTAATTCCAATGCCCGTTGTGTCGGTAGTAATGACTGCCCTTGACGGGTAAACAACGGATCACCGACTAAGTCGCGTAATCGGCCAAGCACTCGGCTCATTGCTGATTGGCTCAAGTTAAGTCTAATAGCTGCACGACTAACACTGCCTTCATCCAATAACACCTTTAACGCAACCAGTAAATTTAAGTCACGCCGATAAACTTCTTCGAGCTCCATAGTTTTACTTCTCTAACGCTATGAATTAATCAAATATGGCAACAGTATGGCGGGATAGATAAAAAAAATCCCGCCTTTTTAAGACGGGAATATTCACGAGCAAGCATCATTCAACGCCGTTAGCGTTATTTTTTTTGTTGTTCTAGCTTATTTTTACTGGCGAACTCAACCCATAATCCAAGGATTGTGGCCAGCAAACCACCAACAGCAAAGAGCCCGGTAGCATGGTGACTAATAAGCATTATAGTGCTAAATGAAATAATGCACAGTACCGCATAAATCATGACACGATCGATTGAAGTTAACATAATATCCCCCTAATCCATTAGAAGAAAGGTTAATGTGATGTTAATAAGGTTACACATTTTATCTAGATTTACCAAGCCTTATTGATTAATTCTTATCCCGCAGTATGATCATAATGTCTACAATAATACGTGTAAATTATGACTGCTAATTTTGAAAATCCGACCCATAGCCTTGATGCTCTCGGCTTACGTTGTCCTGAACCCGTAATGATGGTACGCAAAACAGTCCGAAAAATGGCAACTGATGAAACCTTGTTAGTTATTGCCGATGACCCATCAACGACGCGCGACATTCCCAGCTTTTGTCGCTTCATGGATCACACGCTTATCGCCGCAGAAACAGAAACGCTACCCTATCGTTTTCTGATCAAAAAAGGCGCTGGCAATTAAATCAAATTAAAAAGGCAGCGTTAATAAACGCTGCCTTTTTAGTTGTTATTGATTGTGTTGTTGCTGACGTAAGTTTTCGAGTTCATGTTGCACCTGACGTAACTCTTTTTTAAGTGGTAATACATAGCGTAATCGAACCCACGCATCGACAGACAAATAGGTTGTGACAACCGTTCCGACGACCATAGGAAACCACATATCAGTTAACATCATTCCCGCTACATTCAGTGCTAATGCAATATGAAATAACCAACATTGACTTTGCGGTGAAATCGCTGAGAAGCGCGCCATAGAAACCCCCTACATCACCCAACAGAATTTAAGTTAACGATTAATTAACGTTAACTCTAGCATGGTAAATCACGATAATCTTTTGCAGCAATCACAGTTACACACTTAAATTAATTCACATTTAATGACGATTTAACCCGCTTAACTTCACTTCCAAGTTTCACATGAAACTAACCACACTCAATATAAAATAAAACAAAAAAAACCATGAGCCTGAGCCCATGGTTTCAATATGGTGTTAGTTACACACCACTATGATCAATCAATATCAATTAAGCCAATGGAGATAGAATGATCTCAACACGACGGTTTTGAGCACGACCTTGTGATGTTCCATTGGTCGCAATCGGGCTGTTCTCACCACGGCCTTGAGAAACAACACGATCAACATTTACGCCTTGACGGATAAGGTAGTTACCGACTTCACCGGCACGTACTTGTGATAAACGCTGATTATAAGCCGCAGCGCCAGAGCTATCTGTAAAGCCCAAAACGTTTAACTGGGTCTTAGGGTATTCTTTAGCAACTATCGCTACATTATGTAACGCTTCCATCGCACGGCTATTTAATGCAGATTGGTCAACACCAAAGGTAATTTCATTTGGCATATTTAAAATGATGTTATTGCCATTACGGGTAACACTGATGCCTGAAGATGCTAATTGCTGACGCAGTTTAGCTTCTTGTACATCCATGTAATAACCAATACCGCCACCCAAAGCTGCGCCAGATGCTGCACCAATCAATGCACCTTTACCGCGATCATGTTTGCTTGAAGACGCGATACCGATTGCAGCACCCGCTAATGCACCAATGATAGAACCGCCAGTACCTTTTGCAGTTTGGCTCTCACCAGTATAAGGGTTAACTGTTGAACACCCCGCAAGCGTAACAGCAGCAGCAACAGAAATTACCGCAGCACGCACCCAAGTTTTTGATGCCATCACTTGATTTTTTGCCATTTAATTTAAAGACCCATGTTCTTGATACGCACATCGCATACCGAATAAAACTACGTTAATAATCAGACCAACGAGCTATTTGTTAGCGCTATTGTAATCAACCGATACATTTACGCCATCAAAATAATGTCAAATATTCATGAAAACCCAGTGTCCACAAGGGACAATCTGAGGAATTATCTCAAAACAAGCGCCAGATGGATAAAAAACACTCACGGCCCCTACTCGCCTCTGGGTTGGCAATGTATACTTGATAATTAATTATTTCATCCACTAATCTCGCGAAGCTGACAATGCAGAAATACGATATTAAAACCTTTCAGGGCATGATCCTCGCGCTGCAGGATTACTGGGGCCAACAAGGCTGTACAATTGTGCAACCTCTTGACATGGAAGTGGGTGCAGGTACCTCTCACCCGATGACATGTCTACGAGCTCTAGGTCCAGAACCAATTGCAGCAGCGTATGTACAACCATCTCGCCGTCCAACCGACGGTCGTTACGGTGAAAACCCTAACCGTCTTCAGCACTACTATCAGTTCCAGGTAATGCTTAAGCCGTCTCCAGATAACATTCAGGAACTGTACTTAGGCTCACTAGAAGTCCTAGGTGTTGACACTAAAGTACATGACATCCGTTTTGTAGAAGACAACTGGGAAAACCCAACCTTGGGTGCTTGGGGTCTTGGCTGGGAAGTTTGGCTGAACGGCATGGAAGTAACACAGTTTACTTACTTCCAGCAAGTTGGCGGCCTTGAGTGTAAGCCTGTTACTGGCGAAATCACTTACGGTATTGAACGTCTAGCGATGTACATTCAAAACGTTGATTCAGTCTATGACTTAGTTTGGACAGATGGCCCATTAGGTAAAGTAACCTACGGTGATATCTTCCATCAAAACGAAGTTGAGCAATCAACTTACAACTTTGAACACGCTGATGTTGATTTCCTATTTACTTTCTTTGACCAGTGCGAGAAAGAATCACTGAAGCTGTTAGCACTTGAGCAGCCACTGCCATTGCCAGCTTACGAGCGTATTTTGAAAGCAGCACATGCTTTCAACCTTCTTGATGCTCGTAAAGCAATTTCAGTAACTGAACGTCAACGTTACATTCTACGTATTCGTAATGTAACCAAACAAGTCGCTGAAGCTTACTATGCATCACGTGAAGCACTTGGCTTCCCAATGTGTAAAAAAGATAAGTAAGGGATAGCCATGACAGATAAGAATTTCTTAATTGAGCTAGGTACTGAAGAGTTGCCACCCAAGGCACTTCGCACTCTAGCTGAAGCGTTTGCAGCCAACTTTGAAGCGGAGCTAAAAGCCGCTAACTTACCTCACCAAGGTATTAAGTGGTATGCAGCACCGCGTCGCCTAGCACTTAAAGTAACAGCGCTTGCTGAAAATCAACCTGACAGAATTGTAGAAAAGCGCGGCCCAGCGATTGCGGCAGCATTTGATGCAGAAGGTAATGCGACTAAAGCGGCTCAAGGTTGGGCGCGTGGTAACGGCATTACGGTTGATCAAGCTGAACGCATGATTACCGATAAAGGCGAATGGCTACTGTTCAAGCAAGAAGTAAAAGGCCAACCAGCCCAAACATTATTGCCTGAACTTGTTGCAGCAGCATTAGCTAAACTGCCTATCCCTCGCCCAATGCGTTGGGGTGATAAAGACACCCAATTTATTCGTCCAGTAAAAACACTGACGATGCTATTAGGTGAAGAGCTCATTGAAGGCACTATTTTAGGTGTTGCTTCTGCGCGTACTATTCGTGGCCACCGCTTTATGGGTGAAGCTGAATTTACGATCGATAATGCTGACCAATACCCTGCGATTCTAGAAGAACGTGGCAAGGTAATGGCAGACTACGATGCACGTAAAGCAATCATTCTAGCTGATGCGAAACTAGCCGCTGAAGCGGTTGGTGGTATTGCAGATCTTGATGATGAGCTAGTTGAAGAAGTTACCTCTCTTGTTGAATGGCCAGTCGTGCTGACCGCTTCATTTGAAGAAGAGTTTCTAAAGGTTCCTTCTGAAGCGTTAGTTTACACCATGAAAGGTGACCAGAAGTACTTCCCTGTTTATGATGCGGAAGGCAAACTAGTCCCTAAGTTCATCTTCGTCTCTAACATCATCTCAAATGATCCAAGCCAAGTTATTTCAGGTAATGAGAAAGTAGTCCGCCCACGTTTAGCGGATGCTGAGTTCTTCTTTAATACTGACCTTAAGAGCAAGTTAGTTGATCGCCTACCTCAACTTGAGACAGCCATCTTCCAACAACAGCTTGGTACCATTAAAGATAAAACCGATCGTATCACTGAGCTTGCGGGCTACATTGCAGAGAAAATCGGCGCTGATGTCACTAACGCTAAGCGTGCTGGCCTACTGGCTAAGTGTGACTTAATGACCTCTATGGTATTTGAGTTCACTGAAACCCAGGGTGTTATGGGTATGCACTATGCACGTCATGATGGCGAAGTAGAAGATGTTGCACTAGCACTAAACGAGCAATACATGCCACGTTTTGCTGGCGACCAACTACCAAGCACTGGTGTTTCTTCTGCAGTGGCGATGGCTGACAAACTAGATACTATCGTAGGTATCTTTGGTATTGGCCAAGCACCAAAAGGTAGCGACCCATTTGCATTGCGTCGTGCTTCTTTAGGTGTACTACGTATTATCGTTGAAAACGGTTACGACTTAGATCTTGTTGATTTAGTCGCTAAAGCACACTCGTTATTTGGTGACAAACTAACGAATGCTAATGTTGATTCAGATGTAATTGAATTCATGCTCGGTCGTTTCCGCGCATGGTACCAAGATGCAGGCTTTAGCATTGATGTTATTCAAGCTGTACTTGCAATGCACCCTACTCAACCGTCTGATTTTGATAAGCGTGTTAAAGCAGTAAGTCATTTCCGTGACTTAGATGCAGCAGAATCACTTGCCGCAGCCAACAAGCGTGTAGGTAACATTCTCGCGAAATTTGATGGCGAGCTACCAGCGACCATTAACAACAGCTTGTTAGTAGAAACGGCAGAGAAAGAACTAACACAAAAAGTAGAGACGGTTGTTGCAACACTTGCACCAGTCTTTGCTGCGGGTGATTACCAACAAGCACTCACAGAACTTGCATCACTACGTGAGCCTGTTGATGCATTCTTTGATAATGTAATGGTAATGGCTGATGACGAGCAACTTAAAGTTAACCGTCTAGCACTGCTAAACCTATTACGTAACCAGTTCTTACAAGTAGCTGATATTTCATTACTACAAAAGTAAGTTTAATCATCACTGGTTCATAATATAAACCACGCTTTGGCGTGGTTTTTTTATATCTGCATTTGATAATTTCACATTGTTCCACGTGAAACACATCGACACAGCCGACCACTACCCTTAGAGCAAACAAAGGGTTTCGCTTCTGATTGCAATCAGGTATTTTGATCTATCGCCCATCATAAATAACGGGCATCGCAAGCACGTAACCCTGCACTGATATAGAGGTCAATAGCACCATGGAATTTTCTGGCTTTGGCGATAAGTTCGCTGGCGATTCAGGCATTACTCAATTAATGCACGATTTAAATGATGGCTTAACCAACCCTGATGCGATCATGCTCGGTGGTGGTAATCCAGCTCAGATTCCAACAATGGTTGATTATTTTAATCAGCTATTAATAGAAATGGCCACCTCTGGTGAGTTGACCGCATCGATCACCAACTACGATGGCCCTCAAGGAAAAGACCGTTTTATTAACGCCCTAGCGACGTTGCTTAAACACCATTATGGTTGGGACATCAGCAGTAAAAACATTACTCTCACCAACGGTAGTCAAAGTGCCTTCTTTAATTTATTTAACTTATTAGCAGGCAAATGCCGTAATGGTGCCAGTAAGAAAATTCTCTTACCGCTATCTCCTGAATATATTGGCTATGCTGATGCGGGTTTGGAACAAAATATGTTTGTCTCTTACCAACCCACGATTAGCTTATTGGATAATGGCTTATTTAAATACCATATTGATTTTAGTAAGTTGGTTATTGATGACAGCATTGGTGCAATTTGTGCTTCTCGCCCAACCAACCCGACAGGTAACGTGCTGACTGATGATGAAGTTAAGCAACTCGATGCGCTCGCTCAAGCACATAATATTCCACTGATTATCGACAATGCTTATGGCATGCCTTTCCCTGATATTATCTTTGCTGATATCACCCCTTTTTGGAACAGCAATACCATTTTATGTATGAGCTTATCTAAACTGGGTTTACCCGGTATTCGCTGCGGAATAGTGATTGCCAATGAAGAGATTATTACTGCGCTCACCAATATCAACGGTATTATCAATTTAGCACCCGGCAGTTTAGGTCCGGCAATTGCTGATAAGCTAATCGCCCGTAATGATTTATTACGGCTAAGCCATGACGTTATTCGCCCTTTTTATCAGCGCAAAGCACAATATGCCGTGAGTCGATTACAGCACTATATTACTGATCCACGGTTTCGTATTCATAAGCCAGAAGGCGCGATATTTTTATGGTTATGGTGTGATGAATTACCAATCACCACTAAAGAACTCTATCAACGTCTGAAAGTTCGCGGAGTATTAATTGTTCCAGGTGAATATTTCTTTATTGGTTTACAACAACCATGGCAACACAGTCAGCAATGTATACGCATGAACTACGTTCAAAGTGACGAACAAATGGAGCGCGGAATTAAAATTATTGCAGAAGAAATTACACGAGCTTATACCATGGGTTAACCAACCCTATTCTGCCCTCCCCTTTAGTAACAACAATAAAATTACCCTATAAAAAAACGCCGCTATGATTAGCGGCGTTTTTATAACTATTAACCTAATGACAAACTACACGTCAAGGTTAGCTACTTTTAATGCGTTCTCTTCAATGAAGTTACGACGCGGTTCAACTTGATCACCCATCAAACAAGTAAACAGCTCATCGGCCGCAACAGCATCATTGATGGTAACTTGTAGCATACGGCGTACTTCAGGATCCATGGTTGTTTCCCACAACTGGTTCGGGTTCATTTCACCCAGACCTTTATAGCGTTGTAAAGATAAGCCACGACGTGATTCTTTGTTTAGCCACTCAAGCACTTCTTTAAAGCTTGAAACTGGTTGTTTACGCTCACCACGTTGGACAAAAGCAGTATCATCCAATAAGCCATCTAGTGCTTCAGAAAGATCCGCTAATTTAGCATATTCTTTTGAGTTCAATAGATCGAAGCTTAATGGGTACTCATGATCAACACCGTGAGTACGCACCACAACCTTAGGTACGAAGACGTTGTTCTCTTCATCACGTAAGATTTCAAACGTAAACTGACTTTCACCTGATTGCTTAGTATTTAGTGCTGCAACAAGGTGAGTTAACCATGCTTCAACTTGCGCGCTATCCGCTAGCATCTCAGTGCTTAAACGAGGTTGGTAAACCAATTCATTCAGCATTAACGCTGGGTAACGACGGCTCATGCGTTCGATCAGTTTCATCGCGCCATTATATTGAGTCACCAATGCTTCAAGTGCTGTACCTGTCATTGCAGGAGCACCATCATTTGCAAACAGAGATGCATTATCTAATGCTAGTGCTGTTTGGTATTGGTTCATCTCTTCGTCGTCTTTAATGTATTGCTCTTGCTTACCTTTCTTCACTTTGTAAAGTGGTGGCTGAGCAATATAGATGTGGCCACGCTCAATAAGCTCTGGCATTTGACGGTAGAAGAAGGTCAATAGCAACGTACGAATGTGCGAACCATCGACATCGGCATCGGTCATAATGATGATGTTGTGGTAACGCAGTTTATCTGGGTTGTACTCGTCACGACCAATACCACAGCCCATTGCAGTGATCAGTGTTGCCACTTCTTGTGAAGATAGCATCTTGTCGAAACGGGCTTTTTCAACGTTAAGAATTTTACCTTTTAGCGGTAGAATCGCTTGGTTTTTACGGTTACGTCCCTGCTTGGCTGAACCGCCAGCAGAGTCCCCTTCCACAATGTATAGTTCAGAAAGAGCAGGATCTTTTTCCTGACAATCTGCAAGTTTCCCCGGAAGGCCCGCTAAATCTAATGCACCTTTACGACGTGTCATTTCACGCGCTTTACGCGCTGCTTCACGCGCACGAGAGGCATCAATAATTTTAGTACAAATGATTTTAGCGTCAGCTGGGCTTTCTAATAAGAACTCAGCAAACTTCTCGTTCATTGCTGATTCAACCGCAGTTTTCACTTCACTTGAAACCAGTTTATCTTTAGTCTGGCTCGAGAACTTAGGATCAGGCACTTTAACAGAAACTACCGCGACTAAGCCTTCACGCGCATCATCACCTGACGTTGCTGCTTTGGCTTTCTTTGAGTAGCCTTCTTTATCCATAAATGAATTAAGAGTACGGGTCAAAGCACCACGGAAACCCGCTAAGTGGGTACCACCATCACGTTGTGGAATGTTGTTAGTAAAGCAGTAAACACCTTCTTGGAAACCATCGTTCCACTGCATTGCAACTTCAACGGTAATGCCATCTTCACGCTCACTATCAAAGTGAAAAACTTTCTGATGGATTGGCGTTTTATTACGGTTTAGGTGCTCGACAAACGCGCGAATACCACCTTCATACATAAAGTGATCTTGCTTACCGTCTTCACGCTCATCAATTAACTTGATAGACACGCCAGAGTTCAAGAATGATAATTCACGTAGACGTTTAGCTAAAATTTCGTAATGAAATTCAATATTGTTGGTAAAGGTTTCTTCGCTTGGCCAGAAACGTAAACGAGTACCGGTTTTGTCAGTATCACCCACTTCAGCCAATGGTGCATCAGGCACACCATGATGGTAAGTTTGCTGATGGATATGGCCTTTACGGTTAATGGTTAGCTCAACTTTTTCAGACAAGGCGTTTACAACAGAAACACCTACGCCATGGAGGCCGCCAGACACTTTGTAAGAATTATCATCGAACTTACCACCAGCGTGGAGTACAGTCATGATAACTTCAGCGGCTGACACCCCTTCTTCTTCGTGAAGTTCAGTCGGAATACCACGACCGTCATCGCTTACAGAAACCGAACCATCTTCGTGGATCGTAACAATGATATCTTCACAGTGACCAGCAAGAGCTTCATCGATAGAGTTATCGACTACCTCAAAAACCATGTGGTGCAAGCCAGTACCATCATCAGTATCACCGATGTACATTCCTGGGCGCTTACGTACCGCATCGAGGCCTTTAAGCACCTTAATGCTTGATGAATCGTAATTGTTGGACATTGAGTTACTCTCGCTTTAATTATCCTGTGTTATCTTGCCGTGTTCGACCATGAACAACTTACCGTTTTCATCAAGCATATCAACCACTTGCTCGCGACTAATAGCACTAATGAACACTTGGGCGTTAGTTTCCTTTAATCGTTGCGCTAACAACGCTCGCCTATGGCTATCCAATTCGGAAGCAAAATCATCAATTAGGTAAATACACTGTTTGCCGGTGGCCTCTGTCAGATGTAAACCTTGCGCTAAACGCAATGCACACACCATTAACTTTAGCTGACCGCGGGACAAAACGTCCTCAACCGGTGTTCCAGCAACTTTAATCCGTAAATCAGCCTTATGGGGCCCACTTACGGTATAGCCAAGCTGACAGTCACGTTCAAAATTACGTTGCAGCAGCTCAGCATACGGTGTCTCTTTTTCCCAGCCACGATAGAAACCGAGCTGGATTTCAAATTCAGGTAAGAACACCTGACATATTTCAGCCGCTTTGATTTTTACGGCAGTAATGTACTCTTGACGCCACACACTGATTTGTTCAGCAAGTAATGCTAGCTCTTGATCCCAATAACTGAGTTCACGGTAACTTCGTGCTTGCTTTAATAATGCATTACGTTGTTTCGTCAGTCGTTTTAAGCGGCTCCATGCATTATAGAACTTTGGTTCAACATGAAACACACCCCAGTCAATAAAAGACCGTCGAAACTTAGGTCCGCCGATCAATAAATCAAATCCTTCTGGGGTAATTAACTGTAATGGTAAAATTTGGGCTAACTGCGCCAACTTTTGATTACCTTCACCACCAATTTTAACTTCGGTAGTACCATCACGTTGCTTGCTGATCCCTAACGGTAAAGTGAGATCATTGTTATCAGTGACTCGACCATGAATAAACAATTGTTGTTGTTCATGGCGAATAACGCGACTGGTTAAATGACTGCGGAATGAACGCCCATGTCCTAAATAATGAATCGCTTCAAGAACACTGGTTTTACCGCTGCCATTAGCGCCAACCAAAAAATTAAACCCGCTGGCTAACGCAATATCACACTGAGCAATATTACGAAAATCCTGCACTAATAACCGAGTAAGCGCCATAATTACAGTCTAATTGGCATTACTACATACATGGCTTCATCATTGGTTGCATCTTCAATTAATGACGGCGCATTCGCATCCGATAATGACAACCGCACTTGATCACACTTTAGGGTGTTTAATACATCAAGCACATAGCTAACATTAAAACCAATCTCTAAGCTATCGCCCTCATAATCAACATCAAGAAACTCTTCCGCTTCTTCTTGTTCAGGGTTATTAGCAGTAATACGCATTTCACCGTTAGATAAACCGACTCTTACGCCACGAAACTTTTCGTTGGATAAAATCGCCGCTCGTGCAAACGCTTTACGCATTTCATCACAACTTGCTTCAACAAATTTGGTGCTATTTTGTGGCATTACACGACGGTAATCAGGGAAGCGACCATCAACTAACTTAGAGGTAAACACAAAATTACCCACCGTCGCACGTAAATTTGAATGACCAATTTGAATATTGACTAAGGCTTCAGGGTTATCAAACAACCGCACCAATTCAAGTACCCCTTTACGCGGTACAATAATTTGCTTGGTTGGTAAATCATGACCTGTATCAATCGCACACACAGCCATTCGGTGACCGTCGGTTGCGACTGAACGTAAATGTTGACCATCAGTTTCAAACAACATGCCGTTTAAGTAGTAACGCACATCTTGGTTAGCCATTGAAAATTGGGTGCTATCAATTAGCTGACGCATACGACCTTGTTCAATCGTAAACTCAACTTCGCTTTGCCAATCTTCAATATTTGGAAAATCTGTAGCGGGTAATGTCGTTAGTGTATAGCGACTACGACCAGAGCGAATTAACACTCGATCACCTTCATAGATAACCGCGATGGTGGCACTATCAGGTAAACCACGACAAATATCTAAAAATTTACGTGACGGTACTGTCACAGCACCCGCTTCAAAATCGCCTTCTAACGCAATTTTAGCAATGAGCTCCACTTCAAGATCGGTACCCGTCATTGACAAGCATCCATTCTCAACTTGCAGCAAAATATTGCCTAAAATAGGTAATGATGGACGACCACCTAATGCACCAGTCACCTGTTGCAAAGGTTTTAATAAATGTTCACGTTCAACAGTAAATTTCATATTAAGACGACAACGTTCTAATTAGGTTTGAATAATCTTCTTTAATATCGTGGCTTTCTTCACGTAACTGCTCAATCTTACGACAAGCATGGAGCACGGTAGTATGATCGCGGCCACCAAAGGCATCGCCAATCTCAGGAAGACTGTGGTTTGTCAGTTCTTTTGCTAAAGCCATCGCCATTTGGCGAGGACGAGCAACACTACGAGAACGACGTTTAGACAGCATATCAGCCATCTTTATTTTATAATATTCTGCAACAGTCTTCTGAATATTATCAATCGTCACTAACTTTTCTTGTAGCGCTAATAAATCACGCAGTGCTTCACGAACAAAATCAATCGTGATCGCGCGACCAGTAAAGTTAGCATTGGCAATCACACGATTCAACGCACCCTCTAATTCACGCACATTGGAGCGTAACCGCTTTGCAATAAAGAACGCCACTTCGTCAGCCAGACGAATATTATGATCTTCGGCTTTCTTCATTAAAATAGCAACGCGGGTTTCCAGCTCAGGCGGTTCAATAGCAACAGTCAGTCCCCAACCAAAGCGTGATTTTAAACGGTCTTCAACCCCATTAATTTCACGAGGATAACGATCTGATGTCAAAATAATTTGTTGGTTACCTTCTAATAACGCATTGAAGGTATGAAAAAATTCTTCTTGAGAACGTTCTTTATTGGCAAAAAATTGAATGTCATCAATCAAGAGAGCGTCAACACTACGGTAATAACGCTTAAATTCTTCAATGGCATTGTTTTGTAGCGCTTTCACCATATCTTGCACAAAACGCTCAGAGTGCATATAAACCACTTTGGCATTAGGTTTACGATTAGCAATCGCATTACCCACCGCATGCAACAAGTGAGTTTTACCTAACCCCGTACCACCGTATAAAAATAACGGATTGTAAGCCGCACCTGGGTTATCAGACACTTGACGACAAGCAGCAAGGCCTAATTGGTTTGATTTACCTTCCACAAAATTATTGAAATTATGTTTAGGGTTTACATTTGAACGATAGCCACCAGGTGATTCCGTTTGTACAGGAGACGGTGCCGGTTCGTAATGCATTGGCTCAGGTTCAGTGCGAGGTCTTGATTGCGGCAAGGTAAAAACCGGCGGCGCAACAGGTTGAGGTGGCGCAACAACAGGTTTGCTACCAACCTCAAAACGCAGGCTCGGAACATCAGCACCACAAAATTCATTAAGCAGTCGATTGATATTATTAAGATATTTATCACGCACCCAATCTAAAACAAACCGATTGGGAGCAAATAATGTCAATGTATGATCATTTAATTCAGCCTGAAGCGGACGCAGCCACATACTGAATTCTGTCGCAGGGAGTTCTTCCTGAAGGCGTTGAAGGCACTGCAACCATAGCGAAGATGACAAGGTAGACTCCACACTGAATAAACAAAACACAAAAAGGAAGATAATTTTATACTCGCTGAACAAGGATCGCCAGTAAAGAGATCCCAGATCCAGTGAATAAGATCGAACTTATGCACATAGATCTCACAATAAAATGCAAGATCAGCACAATTTAACCCACCTTTACCCACAGCTATATTAACACACCTGCCACAAAGATAAGTCTTTCATTGCCCGTTTAATGCTGTTTTTACTCAATAATGACCATTATATCATCAGCCATTATCATCCACAGGGAAAACCAACTGCTGTGGGTAACCTTTTATAACAATCAGCCCCTCTTTTAGGTGCCGTAAAAAGCATAATCTCAAGCCGTAATATGTCGCTAGCCAAACAAATGGTTATTTCAAATAACTGTTAATTATTATCTTTATGATTAAATATCGAGGTAGGATGCTTTCACCAAATAAAGCCCTATCAAGGTAAGGAAAATACCGAATGAAAAACTGGATAAAAACATTAGTGATCGCAAGTACTTTATTTGCTACTACAACCACCAGTGTTATGGCTGCAACCACAGTAAAAGTGGGCATGTCAGGTCGTTATTTCCCTTTTACTTTTGTTAGTCAAGATAAGCTACAAGGGTTTGAAGTTGACCTTTGGAATGCCATTGGTAAACGCAATGACTATAATGTTGAATTTGTTACCGCCAGCTTCTCTGGTTTATTTGGCCAGTTAGAAACAGGGCGTATTGATACTATTTCAAACCAAATCGCCATCACTCCCGCCCGCCAAGCCAAATTTTTATTTAGTCAACCTTATGTCATTGATGGTGCGCAATTGGTGGTAAGAAAAGGCAATGACAGCATTCACTCAACAGCGGATTTAGATGGAAAAACGGTGGGCGTCAACTTGGGCTCAAACTACGCGCAACTGCTACGTGGTTTACCCAATGCCGATAATATCAACATCAAAACCTATGACAGTGGTATTGAACAAGATGTGGCTTTGGGACGTACCGATGCGTTTGTGATGGATCGTCTATCGTCAGTGGCTGTGATTAATACAAAACACTTACCGTTACAATTAGCAGGAAAGCCATTTGCAACCGTTGAAAGTGCATGGCCATTTTTAAATAACGCCAAAGGTAAATTACTTCAACAGCAAGTGAATCAAGCTTTAGTGGCAATGCGTAAAGACGGCACCCTTGCTGCAATATCAAACAAGTGGTTCCATACTGACATCACTCGATAACTCATCGTTTCACCATCACAAACAAAAGTGGTGGTGACTTTATTTACCCCGCTTGCATAGCCAGTACAACGGATCACCATTATGGGTTTTGATTTTAATTATATGTTGTCGTTGATGCCTATTTTGTTGAAATATCTACCAACGACATTATCCATGGCCTCTCTTGGTGCCATTTTTGCACTTTTCCTTGGGTTAGCTATTGCGTTAATTCGTATTTATAAACTGCCGCTACTTAACCCTTTAGCTCAACTTTATATCAGTTTCTTCCGTGGCACACCGTTACTGGTACAACTATTTTTACTGTATTACGGTTTACCACAAGTATTACCAAGTTTAGTTGGATTAGACGCATTCAATGCCGCGGTTATTGGCCTTAGCCTTCACTTTGCCGCTTACATGGCAGAAAGTATTCGAGCAGCGATTATCGGTGTTGACCGCAGCCAACGCGAAGCCAGTCTTGCTATCGGCATGACGGAATCGCAAACCATGTTGCGAATTATTTTACCGCAAGCCACTCGTATCGCTTTACCTTCGCTCATGAACTATTTCATCGATATGATTAAATCGACCTCCCTTGCCTTTACATTGGGTGTACCTGAAATTATGGCAAAAGCACAAATGGAAGCATCATCAAGCTTTAAGTTCTTTGAGGCTTTTCTTGCTGTTGCAATCATATACTGGGTGTTGGTGATAGTGCTTACTCGCTTACAACAATTGGCTGAAACACGTTTAGATAGGGCTTACGTACGATGATCAATATAAACAAACTCACTAAACGTTTTGGCGAACAAACTATTTTTAGCGATCTTGATCTCACTATCAAAAAAGGTGAAATCGTGGCTATCATTGGTCCATCAGGCACCGGAAAATCAACCTTTTTACGTTGCCTTAATTACCTTGAAAGTGCCAATAGTGGCACTATCACCATTAACGATGTGACCGTCGATGGCCAACAGCCTAAAAAAAGTGACATTTTAGCCCTGCGACGCCAAACCGGATTTGTATTTCAAAACTATGCTTTGTTTAATCACCTGACAGCACAGCAAAATATCAGTGAAGGTTTACGCGTCGTTAAAGGCCTTAGTAAACAACAAGCACAGCAACGCGCACTTGATATTTTAACGGACATTGGTTTAGCCGATAAAGCCGATATCTACCCTGCCGCCCTCTCTGGTGGCCAACAGCAACGGGTGGGTATTGGTCGTGCTATGGCGTTAGAAGCCGAATTATTATTACTTGATGAACCTACGTCAGCCCTCGATCCACTGTGGGTCAATGAAGTGCTTAACTTGATCAAGCAATTGGCAAAACAACAACAAACAATGTTGATCGTCACTCATGAATTACAATTTGCGCGTGAAGTCGCCGATAGAGTGATCTTTATGGCCGACGGTCAATTTGTAGAGCAAGGGCCACCAGAGCAGATCTTTAATCACCCTAACGATCCGCGACTAAAGGCTTTTTTGACTCAAATAGGGATCCAATAAGGATCCTTGAACTTCGCGCTATAAAACGTATAATGCAGCGCCCGTCATTAGATGTGGGTATAATTATTGACTCTTTGTTGGTCAGTGATTACAATTCCGCCTCTTTGTTCGTGGTAATTGTCCAATTATGGCCAATTACATCTAACAAACTTAAAAACTGATCAGTTAATTTAAGGTAAAACCATGAAACGCACATTCCAACCTTCTGTTCTTAAGCGTAAGCGTAGTCACGGCTTCCGTGCTCGTATGGCAACTAAGAACGGTCGTGCAACAATCAATGCACGTCGCGCTAAAGGCCGTAAGCGTCTTTCTAAGTAATCATCGACGATTATTTTGAATAAGTTCGCTTTTTCTCGGGAGTTACGTTTGTTAACTCCCGAACATTATAAAACTGTCTTCCAGCAAGCTCATCGTGCTGGCTCTCCCCACTTGACTATTCTTGCCCGTTCTAACGAACTCGACCACCCCCGTCTCGGTCTGGCTGTTCCAAAAAAACAGATTAAAACTGCTGTCGACAGAAACCGCTTCAAACGCGTTGTTCGCGAAAGTTTCCGTTTAAAACAACATCAGCTTCCAGCTTGCGACTTCGTAGTCATTGCCAAGAAATCAGCCAATGGGTTGAGTAACGAAGAACTATTTACGTTGTTAGATAAGTTATGGCATCGCCTGTCTCGCCCGTCGCGTGGCTAGTCGTAAGACTAGTCCGCTTTTACCAACTGGCAATCAGTCCTCTCCTTGGACCACGCTGTCGGTTCACCCCTACATGTTCTCAATATGCGATCGAAGCTGTAAAAACGCATGGAGCGCGAAAAGGTTGTTGGTTAGCGGCGAAACGTCTATTAAAATGTCACCCTTTAAATGACGGTGGTTACGACCCCGTTCCGCCAACCAAGCATAACGACAGAGAACATTAACCATGGGTTCCCAACGTAATATTCTGTTAATTGCCCTACTGTTTGTCTCATTCTTGCTATTTCAACAATGGCATGGCGACAAAAACCCGCAACCAACGAAGCCGGGTGTAGAGCAACAAGTCAATAACAATAGTGGTATTCCATCACATTCAAGTGATAATCAACCACTGGCTGACCAGAAAACTTCAACTAACTTAATTACCATTAAAACGGATGTACTGGAATTAACAGTCGACACGCTTGGTGGTGATGTTATCAATGCAAAACTACTAAAATACGACAACACCCTAGATTCTAAAGACCCATTTGTTCTGTTAAGTGATACTGACGGCCGCGATTACATTGCGCAATCAGGCTTAATCGGCACTAATGGTTCTGACTCACAAACACATGGTCGCGCACAATACGCGGTGACGGCGAAAAGCTTCGTCATGGCACCAGACCAAAACGAACTACGTGTACCAATGACATTCACTCGTGATGGCATTAGTTACATCAAAACGTTCGTTTTCAAGCGTAACGATTATGCGGTTAATGTTGACTACACTGTCGACAACAAAACTGACAAGCCTGCAACAGTACAAATGTACGCACAGCTTCGTCACCGCCTAGAAAGCAAAACTGGCGGCGGTATTCAAGGCATGGCAATGCACACCTACAATGGTGCGGCATACTCAGCTAATGATACTAAATACAAAAAATACAGTTTTGATGACATCAAAGAGAAGAACCTTAACCAGTCAGCAAATGACGGCTGGGTTGCGATTATGGAGAACTACTTCGTATCAGCATGGATCCCTCGTGATGGCAAAGACCAAACGTCTCAAGTCTACAGCAGCGATAACAACGGTGTAGGTTACATCGGCGTACGTATGCCGTTAGAGACTGTTGCTCCTGGTCAAACAAAAGAAATTAAAGCAACACTATGGCTTGGTCCTAAGTTGCAAAAAGAAATGGCAGCAACAGCCGCTAACCTAAACCTAACGGTTGATTACGGTTGGTTATGGTTCATTGCTAGTCCATTGCATAAATTGCTTTCTTTCATTCACGGTATTGTAGGTAACTGGGGTGTTGCAATCATCATCCTAACGCTAATTGTTCGTGGTGCTATGTACCCACTAACAAAAGCGCAGTACACCTCAATGGCGAAAATGCGCATGCTACAGCCAAAAATTCAGGCAATGCGTGAGCGTTTAGGTGATGACCGTCAACGTCAAAGCCAAGAAATGATGGAACTGTACAAAAAAGAGAAAGTAAACCCACTTGGTGGTTGTTTACCTATCATGCTACAGATGCCAATTTTCATCGCACTGTACTGGGCACTAATGGGATCAGTTGAATTGCGTCATGCGCCATTCTTCGGTTGGATTACGGATCTATCAGCACAAGACCCGTACTACATCCTACCTGTTCTTATGGGTGTATCAATGTTCCTTATTCAAAAGAACAGCCCATCAACAGTAACGGATCCAATGCAGCAGAAGATCATGACCTTTATGCCGGTTATGTTTACTTTCTTCTTCCTATGGTTCCCTTCTGGTCTAGTGCTTTACTGGCTAGTATCAAACGTTGTGACCCTGATTCAACAAACCATTATTTTCCGCGCGTTGGAGAAAAAAGGTTTACACAGCAAAGCTAAATAAGCTGTCCCTGTGAATGAAAGGCGACCTTAGGGTCGCCTTTTTTTATGGGTCAGATTAGGCGTAAGCCCTCACAGTGGTTTACAATCATCAAGTCATTTTCAAGCAAAGCCAAGGTTATGAATCAACATATCGATACTATCGTTGCACAAGCAACACCACCGGGCCGTGGCGGCGTCGGCATCATTCGCGTTTCAGGTCCTAAAGCGAAAGAAGTAGCCCTTGCCGTTGCTGGCCGTGAGTTAAAAACCCGTTACGCTGAATACCTGCCATTTAAAAATGAAGATGGGACCGCGCTTGATCAAGGGATCGCGCTATTTTTTAAAGGCCCTAACTCGTTCACGGGTGAAGATGTATTAGAACTGCAAGGCCACGGTGGCCCAGTATTGATGGACATGATGATCCGTCGCATTCTTAACATTGAAGGCATTCGTCCTGCACGCCCTGGAGAGTTCTCAGAACGTGCTTTTATGAACGATAAGCTTGATTTAGCCCAAGCAGAAGCCATTGCTGATTTAATTGATGCCAGCTCAGAAGAAGCAGCAAAAAGTGCCTTTAAATCACTGCAAGGCGTATTCTCAAACAAGGTAAATGAATTAGTCGAAGCTTTAATTCATTTACGTATTTTCGTCGAAGCGGCGATTGATTTTCCTGAAGAAGAAATAGATTTTCTGTCTGACGGCAAAGTCAGTGGTGATCTCAATAACATCATGGATCGCTTGGCTGATGTGCGTAAACAAGCCAACCAAGGTGCAATCATGCGTGAAGGCATGAAGGTAGTGATTGCAGGTCGCCCTAATGCTGGTAAATCAAGCCTATTAAATGCCTTATCAGGTAAAGACAGCGCGATTGTGACCGATATCGCAGGTACAACCCGTGATGTATTACGTGAACATATTCACATTGACGGTATGCCATTACACATTATTGATACCGCAGGTTTACGTGAAGCAACCGATGAAGTAGAACGGATTGGTATTGAACGCGCATGGGCGGAAATTGAACATGCCGATCGGGTGTTATTCATGGTTGATAGCACCACCACCGATGCTACCGATCCTAAAGATATCTGGCCTGATTTTATTGAACGCTTACCGGCCAACATGGGCTTAACGGTAATTCGCAATAAAGCTGAACTTACCGGTGAAGTAACGGGCATTACAGAAGTTAATGACTCAACCTTAATTCGCCTCTCAGCGCGCACAGGCGATGGTGTCGACGACTTACGCGAACATCTAAAGCAATGTATGGGATTTGCAGGCACGACGGAAGGCGGCTTTATGGCACGTCGTCGTCACTTAGATGCCCTTGAACGTGCAGCTGAACATTTAGTGATCGGTAAAGAGCAACTAGAAGGCTTTATGGCAGGTGAGATTCTGGCTGAAGAATTACGGTTAGCTCAACAGCACTTAAGTGAGATCACTGGTGAGTTTACATCGGATGATTTACTTGGACGTATCTTTACTTCTTTCTGTATTGGTAAGTAAATACTAACCCAATATATAAGTAACAAAAAAACGCCATATATAATTGATATATGGCGTTTTTTATTATTATTTAGCTTCGGGCGAAGGATAATTTATGCTGATATATTCAGGCTCTTCAATCCCAGCCTGCTGATTAAGCACTCGCGTTAATGCAAAAAAGTAATTCACCAACAAATTACTGAATCGAGGTAATGTTTCAGGCACCTTTTTACCCACCGCATCAACGTTAACTAATTGACGCACCACCTTCTTCGATAAACTCCGACATTGATGTAATTGCACCACCGCGCCTATCCCTCGTGGTAATACAAAGCGCTTATTGTTATCGGTTACTTGGGCGCGAAAATAATGATAATCCGCTTTCAACTTAATAATATCCGCTTCAAAAATACCGCACTTACCTCGAATAGATCCATTGAGGTTAAAAATACGTGGTTGTAACCATGATAAAGATTGTCGCACTTCATCATCTTGCAGTTGTGAAATGGCTAATCCCACATACGTACATAATTCATCGGTGAGAATTTCAAAATCACATAACGGGGAATCTTCAAAAATAAAGGGATAAGCAAGTTCATCAATATCACCCGAAAATTTTAATACCATAACTGTGTTATTCCTTGCCAAATATACGTAATTCTAACAGAAGACGACCATTGACAGCGCTCAAAAAATCACTAACTATGTCCGCAAAATTTGCTTACCAAGGATGAGGTAAGCTCACTATTAGCAGCATATGGAAAATTATGTATTCACGACTTAAAAATTTATTTTTTATAGGCTGCCTATGCACTAGCACAGCCTGTTTAAGTGCACAAACCTCATACCCTATCACCGTCACCGATGCCAGTCAGCACCCCTTGACATTAACCACGATGCCGACACAAGTTGACTCTAAAAGCATGTTTAGTGATCAAGTATTAATGGCACTATTGCCCTTAAAAAACATCACCAGTTTAAGTCGTTTAAGTAAGGACCCGACTTATTCAATTATTGCCGATAAAATTCCAGAGACATTACCGCTACGTGATCTAAACGTGGAACGTATCATTGCCGAACGTCCAGATTTAGTGCTGGTGGCCAGTTGGAGTGATGGACCTAAAATTGCTCAATTACGTGCAGCAGGTATCAATGTTTTTGTTATTAAAACCGTTTATAGCCTCAAAAATATTGAACAAAACATTTTATTAGTTGGCAAGCTCGTCAATAAAAATGCAGCGGCGATGGCAGTGGTTGACAAGATGAACACCAAACTTAAACAACAGGTTATTATTCCACAGCACAAGCTAACTGCTATTGAATACACCCCCTGGGGCGCATCCAGCAATCATAACTCCACTATCAATACCATTATTAGTCACGCCCAGCTTAACAACGTGATTGCCAATACCAATGGCGATAAATTTGGCCAAGTTCCAATAGCGAAAGAACAACTGTTAGCCCTAAACCCTGATGTAATTATTATTCCAGGTGAAAATAACAATGGCTTTAAACAACAGCTATTACACGATCCAGCCTTGCAAACATTAACGGCCATTCGTGATCGCCGCGTTATCAGCTTGCCACATTCATTACGTTCAACCGATAGCCAATATATTGCCGATGCTATCATCTACCTTAATCATAAGGTTTATCAGTCTCATGTTCACCCATCCATACATTAAACCCGTTCAAGGTCTATTAGCCGTTACCGCATTACTGGTGCTACTCATGCTTTATTTGAGCCTCGGATCAGTTGCCATTCCCATGCATGATATTGTTGCCATGCTTGCCAGTTATATTCAGGGAGGGGAAACCTTAGCTCAGCAACAACATCCCCTCGCCTCAGCCATCATATTACAGATCCGTTTGCCCCGCGCTTGTGCCGCTATATTAGCCGGAAGTGCGTTAGCGTTAGCTGGAGCATGCAGCCAAGGTTTGTTTAGAAATCCCCTCGCTAGCCCCGATATCTTAGGTATCAGTGCAGGCAGTAGCTTTGCAGCAGTGGTGGCGATTGTCAGTGGCTTAACGGTCGTCAATCCTGCGTTATTACCCCTTGTTACAGCCATCGGCGCATTAATAACGGCAACAATCGTTTATTTAATTGCTCGTCAAACTCAACAACATGGTTTATTCATCATTTTAGCCGGGCTCGCCGTGTCGAGTTTATTAGGTGGATTAACCATGGGCGTATTGTTAACCGCTCAACAATATGAAGTGAGTGAGTTTGTCTTTTGGACCATGGGAGGATTAGACGCGCGTACATGGCAACAATTATTATGGCCAACCCCCATTATTATCATTACAGGATGGCTACTATTACGCCACGGTCAGACCTTAAATTTACTGGCTTTAGGTGAGCAAAATGCCCACGGCATGGGAATAAATGTTAACCACAGCCGCCGATTATTATTACTACTGACCACCTTACTCACCGCAATGGCCATTGCTGTAGCGGGCCCAATTGGTTTTATTGGCTTAATAGTGCCGCATTTAGCACGGTTACTAATAGGACCGAATAATCGTATTTTATTACCGTTTTCAGCATTATTTGGCGCAATGTTTTTATTAGCGTGTGATCTTATTGCCCGTACAGTTATTGCTCCCAATGAATTAAAAACGGGGATTATCACCGCGGTTATAGGCGGGATCTATTTTATTGCTCTACTCATACGCAGCCAATATAAAGGATTACCATCATGATCCCATCACTGAAAATAACCCAATTAAATTATTACCAAGGATCACAACCATTATTGCAGAATATCAATTTTGCAATTAATCCCGGTGAGTTAGTCGGAATTATCGGCCCTAATGGCGCAGGGAAAAGTACCTTATTAAAATGCCTGAGCGGTTTTGTTGCACCTAAAAGTGGCAATATTTCTCTATTTGAACGCCCTCTCAGCAGCTACAACCATCAACAACGGGCACAATATTTAAGTTATTTACCTCAGCACACCGAACCCGCATTTGGCTTTGTGGTTCAAGATATTATTCATTATGGCCATCACCAATCCTCGTCGATATCAGAACAAAAAATAACAAGCATTATTAATCAGTTAGAGATAAAACCATTATTAAAACGCCCAATCAACCAACTCTCTGGTGGTGAACAACAACGGGTACATTTTGCACGGTTACTGATTCAAAATGCCGCCATTATGCTACTTGATGAGCCCACAGCCAGCCTTGATATTGGCCATGAGTCGCTCTTACTTAATATTTTGAGCCACCATTGCCAACAAGGCAAAAGCGCACTAATTGCCATTCATAACCTTAATACGGCCATCACATTTTGCGATCGTTTATTATTGCTTGAACAAGGCCAACAAATTGCCTTTGATACACCTCAAAACGTATTAACATCCGCCCAAATTAATGCACTTTATCACCACCATGTCAGCGTTATCCCTCATCCAACCACCCAAAAACTGGTTATTTTACCTCGAAAAAACAAGATCATTTAATTATTGCGATCAGTATGATGATCGCAATAATTAAAGATCATAAGCTTGTGCAAACAATAAGGGGATCATGTGGGTAAGATCTTTTATTAAGACCAAATCCCTTTTATCTTCCATCGCCGTAATGATCATCTTAATTGCTATAAAACTTCATTTTTTTGTATAAATACCCACATTTTTTCCCTGTTTCATCCCCACTTGATGCTGGTGGATAAAAAAAATACCCTGTCAGTGAATAAAAATGGTCACTTATGCCATAAAGGCTATCTTTATAGGGTTTGATCTCAGTACAATCTCAAGCTGGTATTCATCATTTCATATCGATGATCCCATCTAACGCCAATTTGAGGACAATTATGTCAACTATTACGCTGATCACTGGCAGCACGCTTGGTGGTGCTGAATATGTCGCCGATCATGTAGCCGATTTACTTACCGCACAAGGTCATCAAACCGATATCACAAACCAACCTCAATTTGATCAATTAAACCAAGACACCATTTGGCTTATTATTTGTTCAACCCATGGGGCCGGTGATTATCCAGATAACTTTATCGCCTTTGCAAATGCTCTTGCTGATCAGAATCCCACTCTTGATCAGCTAAAATTTGCCGTTATTGGGCTTGGAGACAGTAATTACGATACTTTCTGTGCTGCAGGTAAAAATATTCAAGCACGCTTACTCTCATTAGGTGCAACACAGCTTGGTGAACGACTTGATATTGATGTTTCAATGACACCAGTACCTGAAGATGCCGCAGAAATATGGCTTGAAGAATGGCAAAATGTATTAAATGATTAAAAAGTGGTCAATAGTTACTCAATTTGAAATCCTATTTAATGCTTTTATCTGTGGATAACTATAGATCTAAACGGTGATCAACCCATAGTTATCCATTTAATAACTTATAGACCCCTCTGCCCCTGTGTATAAGTAGCTATTTTGATCCCAGCCTATCCTCTGGAAGATCCAAGCTACTCCACAACAAATGATCGTCTATAAATACATGATCATAAGGATCATTTAGCGGTTATCCACACGATCAGTGGATCCTAATAGTAGATCTAATAGAAGATCTCTTTAAAAAGATCTTATATATATTTAAGAGACGTAAATGGGCGATCAAATGATCTTGATGAAAGATTCTCTCTTGCCAAGAAACAGGATAGAATGTCCGCCCTTTGCTCTAGTTAACTCACTGGCTATTTAAATACCTGAGGAAGTTTCATGTTTTACCAGGAAAAATTTGATGTCATCGTTGTGGGTGGTGGTCATGCCGGTACCGAAGCGGCACTGGCAGCTGCCCGAATGGGACAAAAAACCTTACTATTGACCCATAATATCGATACGTTGGGCCAAATGTCGTGCAACCCAGCTATCGGCGGGATCGGGAAAGGACACCTGGTTAAAGAAGTTGACGCCCTTGGTGGCTTGATGGCACATGCTATCGATAAAGGCGGAATTCAATTCCGTACACTCAACTCTTCCAAAGGCCCTGCAGTTCGGGCAACACGTGCACAAGCAGACCGTGCACTTTACAAAGCAGCAGTACGTAACGTATTGGAAAATCAGCCTAATTTAATGATTTTCCAACAAGCTGTAACAGATTTAATTGTTGAAAACCATCGCACTACCGGTGTAGTGACTGAAATGGGTTTAAAATTCCACGCAAAAGCTGTGGTATTAACCGTCGGTACATTCCTTGGCGGTAAAATTCATATTGGTCTAGAAAACTACAGTGGCGGTCGTACTGGTGATCCTGCATCAAATGCACTTGCGGATCGTCTCCGTGAATTACCGTTACGGGTTGATCGCTTAAAAACAGGTACTCCACCACGTATTGATGCACGCACTGTTGATTTAAGTATTCTTGAAACCCAACATGGTGATAATCCAACCCCAACATTTTCTTTCATGGGGAAACAATCGGATCATCCTCGTCAAATTCCATGTTTTATTACTTACACCAACGAGCGTACGCATGAGGTTATTCGTAATAACCTTGATCGTAGCCCAATGTATGCTGGTGTGATTGAAGGTATTGGCCCTCGCTACTGCCCTTCAATTGAAGATAAAGTGATGCGTTTTGCGGATAAAAATAGTCACCAAATCTTCATTGAGCCTGAAGGCTTAACCACCAATGAACTGTATCCAAATGGTATTTCTACAAGCTTACCGTTTGATGTTCAGATGCAAATTGTGCGCTCAATGAAAGGATTTGAGAACGCAACCATTATGCGTCCTGGTTATGCGATTGAGTATGATTTCTTTGACCCGCGCGATCTTAAACAAACCTTTGAAAATAAATACATTGATGGATTGTTCTTTGCGGGACAAATTAACGGTACGACCGGTTACGAAGAAGCCGCCGCTCAAGGCCTAATGGCAGGCATGAACGCTGCCCTTCAAACCCAAGACAAAGAAGGTTGGAGTCCACGTCGTGATCAAGCGTACATGGGCGTATTGATCGATGATTTATCAACGATTGGTACTAAAGAACCGTACCGTATGTTTACGTCACGTGCGGAATATCGCTTGTTGTTACGTGAAGATAATGCTGATTTACGTCTAACACCAATGGGACGTGAATTAGGTCTAGTTGATGATGAGCGCTGGGCGCGTTTCAATCAAAAATTAGAAAATATGGAACAAGAGCGTCAACGTTTGAAAGAGATTTGGGTTAATCCAAACTCGAATCATATTGAGAGTTTAAATAAGATCCTTAAGTCACCGATCGTTCGTGAAGCGAATGGTGAGGATCTTCTTCGTCGCCCTGAAGTTACTTACGAACAATTAACGACAATTGAAACGTTCGCGCCAGCACACGAAGACATTGAAGCGCGTGAGCAAGTTGAAATTCAGATTAAATACCAAGGTTATATTGATCGCCAACGTGATGAAGTTGAAAAATCATTACGCCATGAGACCACTAAACTACCTTTTGATCTTGATTACAGCTTAGTGAAAGGTTTATCAAACGAAGTCGTAATTAAGCTTAATGATGCGAAGCCTGAATCTGTAGGCATGGCATCACGTATTTCAGGTATTACACCAGCCGCTATTTCATTACTATTGGTTTATTTGAAAAAACACGGCTTGCTTAAAAAAGGCGAATAAGGGCTCGATAATGAAACAACGTTTAATACAACTTATCGCTCAAACTGACCTGCAGGTCACAGAACAACAACTCGATCAATTGATTGGTTATGTGCAACTGCTGCATAAGTGGAATAAAGCGTATAATTTGACTTCTGTGCGTGATCCTAATGAAATGTTAGTTAAACACATTATGGATAGCATTGTTGTTAGCCAATATTTAGATGGTGAGCGTTACATTGATGTGGGTACGGGGCCGGGTTTACCTGGAATTCCATTAGCAATTATGTGCCCGCATAAATCATTTACGCTGCTTGATAGCTTAGGTAAACGAATTCGATTTATTCGCCAAGTGATCCATGAGCTAAAAATTACCAATGTGACTGCAGTTCAAAGTCGAGTTGAAGAGTTTGATCCCGGTGAAGGTTTTGATGCGGTATTAAGTCGTGCCTTTGCTTCAATGTCAGACATGGTTAATTGGTGTCACCATTTGCCTAAGTCAGGCGGCCAGTTTTTCGCTCTTAAAGGTCAGTACCATCAGGATGAAGTCTCCGATTTACCTGAATGGTGTACTGTTGTTGAAGTTAAATCTTTGCAAGTACCTGAACTTGATGGTGAACGTCATTTAGTTGTTTTAACGGCAAAAGATTAATTGTTGAGGTTTTTTTTGTGGGAAGAATCATAGCTGTTGCAAATCAGAAAGGTGGTGTTGGTAAAACAACATCGTGTGTCAATCTGGCTGCTTCATTGGCTGCTACGCAGCGTAAAGTATTAGTGATCGATCTCGATCCTCAAGGTAACGCTACCATGGCTAGTGGGGTCGACAAATATCAAGTCGAATCTACCGCTTATGATCTTCTTGTTGAAGAAACCCCATTTAATCAGGTTGTTATTAACGAAACCACGGGTGGCTATCATTTGATAGCCGCTAATGGCGATGTAACTGCAGCTGAAATTAAATTGATGGAAGTGTTTTCCCGTGAGACGCGATTACGTAATGCACTGGCGCCTGTTCGTGACAATTACGATTATATTTTTATCGATTGTCCGCCATCTCTAAACTTATTAACAATCAATGCGATGACGGCAGCTGACTCAGTGTTAGTGCCGATGCAGTGTGAATATTTTGCCCTTGAAGGTTTAACCGCATTGATGGACACCATCAGTAAATTAACCGCGGTTGTTAATAGTGATCTCAAAATTGAAGGGTTATTGCGGACCATGTTTGATCCCCGTAACCGACTTTCAAATGAAGTGTCACAACAGCTTAAAAAACACTTTGGTGATAAAGTATATCGCACTGTTATTCCTCGCAATGTTCGTCTTGCTGAAGCGCCAAGTCACGGTCGCCCTGCAATGTATTATGACAAATATTCTAGTGGTGCTAAGGCGTATTTAGCGTTAGCCGGTGAAATGATTCGCCGTGATGAATTAGCACTGCAAGCCCCCCAGGTTGAAGCGTAAGGTTTTCCATGAATTTCAATAAACGAGGCTTGGGCAAAGGCCTTGATGCCCTATTAGCCACCAGCAATGTTGCTCAAGCTAAAAAACAGCAAAGTGATGACAACGCATCACAACAGGCTGCCGTTGATGGTGAATTACGCCAGATTGCAGTTACCGCACTTAAATCAGGTCAATATCAGCCTCGTAAAGCAATGGCGGCTGATGCGTTAACTGAATTAGCGGAATCGATTCGTGCTCAAGGTGTGATTCAACCGATTGTTGTACGCCGTATTGATAGCCAAAGTTATGAAATCATTGCCGGTGAGCGTCGCTGGCAAGCAGCCCGTCAAGCGGGTCTACAGGTTGTACCTTGTATTATTAAAAATGTTGATGATCGTGCTACGGTGGCGATTGCGCTGATTGAAAATATTCAACGTGAAGATCTTAATGCAATCGAAGAAGCGCGTGCGCTAGAACGTTTACAACAAGAGTTTTCATTAACGCATCAACAAGTTGCCGATGCGGTAGGTAAATCACGTGCCGCGGTTTCTAATTTATTGCGATTGAACCAATTATCTGACGCCGTCAAACAATTGGTTGAGCAAAAACAGTTAGAAATGGGTCATGCAAGGGCTTTATTGGCCTTAGACGAGCAACAACAGTTAGCTGCTGCACAAATTATCATCAATAAGTTGTTAACTGTGCGTGAGGCTGAAAAGCTAGTAAAAACGTTATTAAATCCAACTGAAACGCCGGCGAAGTTAGCACCTCAACCTCAACCTCAAACGGTGGCATTGCAATTAAGTTTGAGCGAGCGTTTTGGTACTAAAGTTGCCGTAAACCAAAATAAAAATGGTAAAGGCAAAATTGTTATTAATTTTGATCAACAAGATAAACTAACGCAAATTCTTGCAATGCTTGGTCACGATTTGTGATCTAGTCGCGAGAATTATTAATTCAAGCGTTATGTGAAAGTTGATGGGTTATTTTGTTGTAAAATATAAATGTTTTTTTGCTGCAATAAGATTGCATTCAATCTATTCAGCCGTATAATTTTCGCTGTATTTCCCTGCACTCATGTGTCGTGGAATGGACTCGAGGAACGAATACATGGTATCGGCGCTAGTGAAACCGGGACGCCAATTGGCAAAGCGGTTGCTGTTACTACAATCTGGCGTCGTAGTAGTTACGGCATTAACGGCAGTCTTCGCTGTCAATGTTGACTGGGGAATCTCTGCACTTATCGGTGGTGGTATTTTTGTAATTGCCAATGCCGTATTTGCTATGTGTGCGTTTATGTACAGTGGTGCCAGGAAGGCACGATTAGTCATGGCGTCATTTTATGGCGGAGAAGTGCTCAAAATCCTCATTACAGTCATCCTTTTTGCCGCAGCTTACCTGTATAAAGGGGTGGAACTTGTTCCCCTCCAACTAACCTATTTGCTGGTCCTTGGTATTAATATTTTTGGACCGGTTTTATTCATTAACAACAACAAATAGGATGAGTTATGGCTGCGCCAGGTGAAGCGCTAACGCCGTCAAGCTACATAACCCACCACTTAACTAACTTATCGACTGATAAGCTAGGTTTAGCGAGTGAAGGTAGTTTCTGGACGGTAAATATCGACAGCCTTATTTTTTCTGTCTTAACCGGATTATTCTTTTTATGGGTATTTCGTAAGGTAGCAAAACAGGCGTCATCAGGAGTTCCAAGCAAGTTACAATGTTTTGTGGAAATGATTGTTGAATTCGTTGATACCAACGTTAAAGATACTTTCCATGGCCGCAATCCACTTGTTGCTCCGTTAGCACTAACCATTTTCTGTTGGATTTTACTGATGAACATCATGGACCTTGTGCCAATTGATTTTCTTCCGTATGCCGCACAAAGTGTTGGAATTCCTTATTTGAAGGTGGTTCCAAGTGCTGACGTTAACATCACTATGGCAATGGCGTTAGGTGTATTCGCATTGATGATTTACTACAGCATCAAAGTGAAAGGTCTACTCGGCTTTGCAAAAGAACTGGCTCTTCACCCGTTCAATCACCCAGTAATGATTCCATTTAACTTACTACTTGAAGTGGTATCGCTGATTGCGAAGCCAATTTCTTTAGGTATGCGTTTATTCGGTAACATGTTTGCTGGTGAAGTGGTGTTTATTCTTATCGCGGCGTTGATGCCGTGGTGGGCTCAATGGCTAGGCTCGGTACCGTGGGCTATTTTCCACATCCTGGTCATTACAATTCAAGCATTCGTATTCATGATGTTAACTATTGTGTACCTGTCTCAGGCGCATGAAGACAATCATTAACGATTATTTGTAAATTTTAGATTTTTTATTGGCACTTTAGCCGACAACTATAAACTGGAGATAGTGATGGAAACTTTACTAAGCTTTTCTGCAATTGCCGTGGGCATTATTGTAGGTCTTGCTTCCCTTGGTACAGCGATCGGCTTCGCAATTCTTGGTGGTAAATTCCTTGAAGGCGCTGCACGTCAACCTGAAATGGCGCCAATGCTACAAGTTAAGATGTTCATCATCGCAGGTCTATTGGACGCCGTTCCAATGATCGGTATCGTAATCGCGTTGCTATTCACATTCGCAAACCCATTTGTTGGCCAACTAGCTGGCTAATAAACCGCTGTGATCAGCCTTTCTCAAGAAGGCTGACTCCAGAGTAAATGGACCCTAGCAACCCTTTTTAAGGAGATGCGTTGTGAATATGAATGCAACTTTGCTGGGTCAGGCTATCGCTTTCTTCTTCTTTGTCGTGTTCTGCATGAAATATGTATGGCCGCCAATTATGGAAGCGATTGAAGAACGTCAGAAAAAAATTGCTGACGGTTTGGCAGCAGCAGATCGCGCTGCCAAAGACCTGAACCTTGCACAAGCTAATGCTTCTGATCAATTGAAAGAAGCGAAACGCGCCGCGAGTGAGCTGATTGAACAGGCAAATAAGCGTAAAGCTCAAATTGTCGATGATGCGAAAATTGAAGCCCAAGCTGAGCGTGAAAAGATTCTTGCTCAAGGTCTGGCTGAAATTGAAGCTGAACGTAATCGTGCTCGTGATGAGTTAAGAAAACAAGTTGCAACTCTAGCTGTGATTGGCGCTGAGAAGATCATTGGTCGCTCCATCGATATGGAAGCGCAAACTGATATTCTTAACGAACTCACTGCAGAACTGTAATTAAAGGGGCAAGCACATGTCGGATATGACTACTATCGCACGCCCCTACGCTAAAGCAGCATTTGACTTTGCGGTCGAGAAAGGCGAACTAGCACAGTGGGCAGAAATGCTAACTTTTGCTGGCGCTGTGGCAACTAATGACACTATGCAAGATATTCTTGATAGTGGCTATGCCGCTGACAAGCTCGCTGAAATTTTTGTTTCAGTGTGCGGTGAGCAACTCGATGAATTCGGCCTTAACTTAATTAAAGTGATGGCTGTAAATGGACGCCTCAATGCGCTACCTGATGTCTGTGGTGAATTTATGCTGATGAAACATGAGCATGAAAAAACTATCGAAGCTATGGTGATCTCTGCCATCGTTCTTGATAAAAGCCAGTTAGATGCGATCAGCGCCAAACTTGAGCAGCGTTTAGCACGTAAAGTGATGTTGACCTGCAGTGTAGACGAGACCCTGATTGCTGGGGTCGTAATTAGAGCTGGAGACCTTGTTATCGATAACTCTGTACGGGGAAAATTGAACCGTCTGAGCGATACTTTGCTGTCTTGATTTGGGGAATTGGAGCATGCAACTTAATTCCACGGAAATTAGCGCACTGATCAAACAACGTATTGAAAACTTCAACGTTGTAAGTGAAGCGCGTAACGAAGGTACTATCGTTTCTGTAAGCGATGGTATTATTCGAATCCATGGCCTTGCTGACGTAATGCAAGGTGAAATGATTGAACTACCTGGCGGCCTGTTCGCTTTAGCACTTAACCTTGAGCGTGACTCTGTTGGTGCGGTAGTTATGGGCCCTTATGCTTCGCTACAAGAAGGCATGAAGGTAACCGGTACTGGTCGTATTCTTGAAGTACCTGTTGGCCCTGCACTACTTGGGCGTGTTGTTAACACCCTAGGTCAGCCTATTGATGGTAAAGGTTCAATTGAAACAGAGACATTCTCTCCTGTTGAAGTAATTGCACCGGGTGTAATCGATCGTAAATCTGTTGATCAACCAGTACAAACTGGTTACAAAGCAGTGGATGCGATGATTCCTATCGGTCGTGGTCAGCGTGAGCTGATTATCGGTGACCGTCAAACGGGTAAAACTGCGATGGCTATCGATGCCATCATTAACCAGAAAAATTCTGGTATCTACTCTGTGTATGTGGCTATTGGCCAGAAAGCTTCAACGATTGCGAACGTGGTTCGTAAACTTGAAGAGCACGGCGCATTGGAAAACACTATTGTTGTGGTTGCATCTGCTTCTGAAGCGGCAGCACTACAATACCTTGCACCTTACTCAGGTTGTGCAATGGGTGAATATTTCCGTGACCGTGGCGAAGATGCACTGATCGTATACGATGACTTGTCTAAACAAGCCGTTGCTTATCGTCAAATCTCACTATTGCTGAAGCGTCCACCAGGCCGTGAAGCATTCCCTGGTGATGTTTTCTACCTTCACTCTCGTCTTCTTGAGCGTGCATCACGAGTTAGTGCGCACTACGTTGAGAAATTTACGAATGGTGAAGTGACAGGTAAAACCGGTTCTTTAACTGCGCTACCTATCATTGAAACGCAAGCTGGTGACGTATCGGCGTTCGTACCGACCAACGTTATCTCTATCACTGATGGTCAAATCTTCCTACAAACAGAACTGTTCAATGCGGGTATTCGTCCTGCGGTTGATCCAGGTATTTCTGTATCGCGTGTAGGTGGTGCTGCCCAAACTAAAGTTATCAAGAAGCTTTCTGGTGGTATTCGTACTGCCCTAGCACAGTACCGTGAACTAGCAGCGTTTGCTCAGTTCTCGTCAGACCTTGATGATGCAACCAAGAAGCAACTTGATCACGGCCAAAAAGTGACTGAGTTGATGAAGCAAAAGCAATACTCGCCAATGTCTGTATTTGAGCAAGCTATTGTTATTTTTGCTGCTGAAAAAGGTTTCCTAGGCGATATTGAAATTGCCAAGTTAGCTGATTTCGAAGCTGCGTTGCTTTCATTTGCCAAAGGTCAATTTGCTGAGTTAGTAGCTCAAATTGATAAAACGGGTGCTTACAACGATGAGATTGAAGCGCAGTTCTCGAAACTGCTGCAAGATTTCAAAGCGACCCAAACTTGGTAATTGGTGGGTGATCGCTTAGCGATCACCTTCTAACGGAGAGTGACGATGGCCAGCGCAAAAGAGATTCGTAACAAGATCGGCAGTGTTCAAAATACACAGAAGATCACCAAAGCGATGGAAATGGTGGCCGCTTCTAAAATGCGTAAAACGCAAGAAGCGATGGAGTCATCACGTCCATATGCACAAACTATGCGCAAAGTGATCGGTCACCTCGCCCTTGGTAGCCTTGAGTATAAACATCCTTATCTCGAAGAGCGTGAAGCCAAGCGCGTCGGTTACATCATTGTTTCTACTGATCGTGGTCTGTGTGGTGGTTTGAATATTAACTTGTTCAAACAAGCCATTAATAATGTTCAGACTTGGACTGAAAAAGGTGCGGAAGTTGATCTTGCGCTAATTGGCGCGAAAGCAACGGCCTTTTTTAACAACTACGGCGGTAACGTAACGGCTCAGGTTTCAGGCCTTGGTGATTCACCAACGGTTGACGAGCTGATCGGTACAGTTGGCGTAATGCTAAAGAAATATGATGAAGGTCAATTAGATCGTTTGTATTTGGTATACAACAAGTTTGTAAATACCATGGTGCAAGAACCGGTGATTGATCAATTGTTGCCTTTGCCTAAGTCAGAAGACGAAGAGATGCAGCGCAATCATTCTTGGGATTATATTTATGAGCCCGAGCCTAAACCTTTACTTGATGCTTTATTGGTTCGCTATGTTGAATCACAAGTGTATCAAGGCGTGGTTGAAAACCTTGCCAGTGAGCAAGCGGCACGAATGGTAGCAATGAAAGCTGCAACAGATAACGCAGGTGATCTTATCGATGACTTGCAACTTGTGTACAACAAAGCCCGTCAGGCGGCGATCACACAAGAATTATCAGAAATCGTTTCTGGTGCATCTGCTGTTTAAGGCAAAGAATTAATAAGTTTAGAGGATTAACGATGGCTACAGGTAAGATCGTCCAGATCATTGGTGCAGTAGTCGACGTAGAGTTTCCACAGGACTCTGTACCCAAAGTATATGATGCCCTACATGTTGATGCGAAAGAGAAAGGTACGTTAGTACTGGAAGTTCAGCAGCAACTTGGTGGCGGTGTTGTGCGTGGTATCGCAATGGGTACTTCTGATGGCTTACGTCGTGGTTTGTCTGTAGAAAATACAGGCCGCCCTATTGAAGTACCAGTGGGTACGGCAACACTAGGACGTATCATGAACGTTCTAGGTCAACCCATTGATGAGTGTGGTGAAATCGGTGAACAAGAGCGTTACGCTATTCACCGTCCAGCGCCAAGCTATGAAGAACAATCAAATGCAACCGAGCTACTAGAAACAGGCGTTAAGGTTATCGACCTTATCTGTCCGTTTGCTAAAGGTGGTAAAATCGGTCTGTTTGGTGGTGCGGGTGTTGGTAAGACCGTTAACATGATGGAGCTTATCAATAACATCGCCCTACAACACTCAGGTTTATCAGTGTTTGCTGGTGTGGGTGAGCGTACTCGTGAAGGTAACGATTTCTACTTTGAAATGCAGGAAGCTGGGGTTGTTAACCTTGAGAAGCCTGAAGAATCTAAAGTAGCAATGGTTTACGGTCAGATGAACGAGCCTCCAGGTAACCGTCTACGTGTTGCTTTGACTGGTTTAACCATGGCTGAGCGTTTCCGTGATGAAGGTCGTGACGTACTGTTATTTATCGATAACATCTACCGTTACACCCTTGCGGGAACAGAGGTGTCAGCACTATTGGGTCGTATGCCTTCTGCGGTAGGTTACCAGCCAACACTTGCTGAAGAGATGGGTGTGTTACAAGAACGTATCACATCAACTAAGTCAGGCTCTATCACATCAGTGCAGGCGGTATACGTTCCTGCCGATGACTTGACTGACCCATCACCAGCAACAACGTTTGCTCACCTTGATGCGACAGTTGTTCTATCACGTCAAATCGCATCGCTAGGTCTATACCCTGCGATCGACCCATTGGATTCAACATCTCGTATGCTTGATCCATTGGTAGTAGGTCAAGAGCATTACGACGTTGCGCGTGGTGTTCAAAGCTTACTACAGCGTTATAAAGAGCTGAAAGATATCATCGCAATCCTAGGTATGGATGAGCTATCTGAAGAAGATAAGCAAGCTGTATCGCGTGCGCGTAAGATCGAACGTTTCCTAACGCAGCCTTACCACGTAGCAGAAGTATTTACCGGTTCACCTGGTATTTACGTATCACTAAAAGATACGTTACGTAGCTTTAAAGGTATTTTAGCTGGTGAATATGACGATATCCCTGAGCAGGCATTTATGTACTGTGGTGCGATTGAAGACGTATTAGAAAACGCCAAAAAACTGTAAGCTAATTAGGAGGCGATATGGCAGCGATAACCTTTCACCTGGATGTCGTCAGCGCTGAGAAACGTTTGTTTTCTGGTCGTGCTGAAAATATTCAAGTAACAGGTAGCGAAGGTGAGCTCGGTATTCATGCCGGCCACACGCCGTTGTTGAGTGCGATTACTCCAGGTATGGTACGTATTATTAAGCAAGGCGGTAAAGAAGAGGTTATTTATCTTTCTGGCGGCATGCTTGAAGTGCAACCTGGTATCGTAACTGTACTTGCTGACACTGCTATTCGTGGTATTGATTTAGATACTGCGAAAGCTGAAGAAGCAAAGCGCCAAGCTGAAGAGAGAATTCATAATCAGCATGGTGATATCGATTTTGCCCAAGCAGCCAGTGATCTAGCAAAAGCAATTGCTCAGCTACGCGTTATTGAATTGACGAAACGTTCACGTTAATCATTGAATAACTGCACCATAGAAAGCGACCTTAGGGTCGCTTTTTTTATCGTTGTTCTCTATGTGGTTAACTAATTAATAACGTGCATATATGGTTGTCATTGTTATGGCTTATTTTTAAACATGTATAAATAAAAGTTATTTATAACGAGTTTTTTTGTTGGTTATTTTTTAGTTAAAATATGCAAATCATTCTTAAACCTATGTGCATCTACAGGTACAATAGGGATATATAAACTTTATATGCATTCAGAGGAATACTCGTCATGAGCTTTAGTGCTGTGATTCTTGCCGCGGGAAAAGGCACCCGTATGTACTCTAACTTACCCAAGGTACTTCATACCCTTGCAGGTAAGCCAATGGTTAAGCATGTTATCGATACATGTAATGATATTGGTGCAAATAGCATCAACCTAGTTTATGGCCATGGTGGCGATACCATGCAGCAAGTACTAGCCAAAGAAAATGTTAATTGGGTATTACAAGCAGAGCAACTAGGTACCGGACACGCGGTTAATCAGGCAGTACCAAATCTTGCTGATGATGAGAAAGCATTGATTTTGTACGGTGATGTACCATTAATCAGTGCACAAACATTAGAAAACTTGCTTGATGCTCAACCAAGTGGTGGTATTGCATTACTGACTGTTGTACTCGATGATCCTTCAGGTTATGGCCGTATTGTGCGTCGTAATGGCCCGGTTGTGGCAATCGTTGAAGAAAAAGACGCAACAGAAGAGCAAAAGCTAATTAAAGAAGTTAACACTGGTGTGTTGGTTGCCAATGGTGGTGATCTTAAGCGTTGGTTAGCTTCACTTAAGAACGAGAACGCTCAAGGTGAATATTACTTAACTGATATTATCGAAATCGCACATAACGAAGGCCGTGCTGTTGAAGCGGTACACCCTGCGTTAGCGATTGAAGTTGAAGGGGTGAATAACCGAGTTCAACTGGCGCGTCTTGAGCGTGCATTTCAGAGTATGCAAGCTGAGCGCCTATTAGAACAGGGTGTTATGCTGCGCGATCCAGCACGCTTTGATTTACGCGGTGCACTACAATGTGGTACTGATGTTGAAATCGATGTGAACGTTATTATTGAAGGTAGCGTAAGCATTGGTGATAACGTGGTTATCGGTGCTGGTTGCGTGCTAAAGAATTGTGAAATTGATGATAACAGTATCATTAGCCCTTACAGCGTAATTGAAGGTGCGACTGTTGGTGAAATGTGTACTGTAGGCCCATTTGCACGTCTACGTCCAGGCACTGAATTACTGACTGGTGCGCATGTGGGTAATTTCGTTGAAATGAAGCAAGCACGTTTAGGCCTTGGTTCTAAAGCGGGTCATCTTAGCTATTTAGGTGATGCTGATATTGGCGCAAATGTAAATATCGGTGCGGGTACTATTACCTGTAACTATGATGGTGCTAATAAATTTAAAACAGAAATTGGTGACGATGTATTTGTTGGTTCAGATACTCAGTTGATCGCGCCTGTTAAAGTTGCTGCTGGCGCAACCATTGGCGCTGGCTCAACCATTAACCGTAATATCGGTGAAGATGAGCTAGTGATCACGCGTACGCCTGCACGTACGATCAAAGGTTGGAAACGCCCAACTAAAAAATAGGCTTATTCCATAGCTGAAAAAATGTCAGTTTAAAGTCTTAAAAATAATCAAGCAGAGCCTAAGCTCTAATGCATGTGAATTAAGATAATTTACGCTTCCTTGAAGGCCTAGTCGCATAGCGACTAGGCCTTTTCTTTACTGCCCTTGGATAACTTCTTTCCTGCCTTTCTGGTAGTACAAAGCTTTCTGCCA